>SVNU01000153.1 GCA_015066715.1 Ruminococcus sp.
GAGGGGCAGCGCCACTCGTCGCCATCCGCAGATGGCGAAACACCTTGCCTCAGCGGCGCATTTACGAGGGGTGAATTAAAAAACAGCCCAGTGGGCTGTTTTTTAAGAGGGGACGCTTTGCAAGAAAAAGCGTCCCCTTACTATCTGCCTTTGTAATTTAAATCTGCCGATTTAATCGGCACAAAGTTTAATATTGAGGTTTTTCTACAGTCTGAGGCGGTCATTGACCGCCTTTATTTATTTGTTTTTATATTATAGCCGCCATATGAACCAAGAATTCCAGCAACAGTCTCGGCTTTTTCGCTTTTTGCATGAATTATCATTGTGACAGAACGGTTTAAAAGCGGTTCTGAAATGAGAGAATTATTAACCTGACGTGTAACAGTGTCGGTTATATAATTGTATGAGCTTATTGCAGTCGGAAGAAGATAAAATACATTTCCGTGAGTTGCATTACTGTGCTCATTGTTTTTCAGTACACCTTTAAATCTGCGGCGATTTTGTAAAATTGAAATTTTAACCGGAGAGTTTACAGACTCCCGTATATGCTTTGCAGCAAATTCCGCAAACTCAACACTGTCAAATTCTCCTGATATTTTTGAAAACATACTAAGCCTCCACAATCATTTTTATTAGCTTTGTCTAAATTTGCAGGAATATTTAAAGAAAATATTGCCTTAAATAAAAAAATAGGTTATAATATAAAGTGATGTTTTGTAAAAAAATGTGAACGGAGAATATTATGGACGTAAGACCAAAGGATATACTTACTTTAAAAAAACAGCATCCATGCGGCAGCAATGAAATGTATGTTATCCGTTCTGGAATGGATTTCAGACTGCGGTGTATGGGATGCGGACGGGAATTTATGATTCCACGCAACAAAATCGAAAAAAACATTAAAAAAATCAAAAGAGAAAATGAACAGGTGGACTAAACAAAATGATTGAAAAAGTTAAACTCATGGAACACAGATACAATGAACTAAGCAACAAGCTTTCCGAACCGGGTGTTGCTGACAATCAGAAGCTTTTTACAGAGCTTATGAAGGAATTTAAAAATCTTACTCCGATAATTGAAAAGCTTAAGGAATATGAAGCAGCTGAAAAAAGCTTTGGTGAAGCAAAGGAACTTCTTGAAGCCGGAGGAATGGATAAGGAATTCAAAGAAATGGTTCAGCTGGAATTTGAACAGTCAAAGCAGCAGCTTGAGCAGTTTCATGAAGAACTTAAAATTCTTCTTCTTCCAAAGGACCCTAATGACGATAAGAGTGTAATTATTGAAATCAGAGGCGGTGCCGGCGGTGAAGAAGCGGCATTATTTGCAAATTCCCTTTACAGAATGTATACAATGTACGGCGAATCAAAGGGCTGGAAGCAGGAGGTTTTAAGTGCACATCCCACTGAGCTTGGAGGATACAAGGAAATAAGCTTTTCAATAGACGGTGAAGGTGCTTATTCAAGGCTTAAGTATGAAAGCGGAGTTCACAGAGTGCAGAGAGTTCCCGAAACCGAATCACAGGGAAGAATTCACACATCAACCGTTACCGTTGCCGTTCTCGCAGAGGCTGATGAGGTTGAGCTTGAGATAAATCCCACCGATCTTAAAATTGATGTTTTCAGAGCAAGCGGTGCCGGCGGTCAGCATATTAATAAAACAGAGTCGGCAGTAAGAATCACACACATCCCTACAGGTGTTGTCGTTGAATGTCAGGATGAAAGAAGCCAGTTCAAAAACAAGGATAAGGCAATGAAAATTCTGCGTTCACGTCTTTATGACATGCTTCTGGAGGAGCAGAATGATAAAATTGCTTCCGAAAGAAGAACGCAGGTGGGAACAGGTGACCGCTCTGAAAGAATAAGAACATATAACTATCCTCAGGGAAGACTTACAGATCACAGAATAAATTTTACACTTTACAGACTTGAGGATGTATTAAACGGAAATTTGGAGGAAGTGCTTGACGCTCTTGCTACCGCTGATCAGGCAGCAAAGCTTGCAATGCAGCAAAATCAGTAAAATGGAAACTACTATACTGCTTAGTAACAGTGAAAACAGTATAAAATCCGCATCGGAAATGATAAAAAACGGTGAGGTTGTGGGCATACCAACCGAGACGGTGTACGGTCTTGGGGCAGATGCCCTGAATCCGCAGGCTGTGAAAAAAATATTTGCAGCAAAGGGAAGACCGGCAGATAATCCGCTTATTGTTCATATTTATGATATTGAGCAGATTAAATTGCTTGCACACGATATACCGGAGCTTTTCTATACTCTTGCGGAAAGCTTCTGGCCGGGACCGCTTACAATGATTGTTCCGAAAAACGATACAGTACCCGATGAAACTTCGGGGGGACTTGATACGGTGGGAATCAGAATGCCTGCGCATCCTGTGATGCGTGAGCTTATACGTCTTTCCTGTCCGATTGCAGCACCTTCTGCCAACCGTTCCGGCTACCCGAGCCCGACTGCCGCAAAGCATGTTTTAAATGATATGAACGGCAGAATTTCTGCTGTGATTGACGGTGGCGAAAGCAGATTCGGGGTTGAGTCGACAGTAATAGCCTTTGATGATGAAAAAACCGTCAGAATTTTAAGACCGGGTTCTGTAACAAAGGAAATGCTTTCGGAATATGCGGAAAATGTAATAATAGATGAAGCAATACTAAATGATCTTGCGGAGGGTAGAAATGCGCCATCACCCGGAATGAAATACAGGCATTATTCCCCTAAGGCTGATGTCGTAATAGTTGAGGGTGATTTTCATGCCTTTGCTGCCTATGCCGGAAGTATTAAGTGTGATGGGCTTTACTGCCTTGTATTTGATGAGGATGACACAAAACTACTCAACTCGGAATTTATGACATACGGCAGTGACAGCATGGAGCAGGCTCACAGTCTGTTTGCAAGACTGCGTGAGCTTGATGAAAAAAATGCAAAAAAAGTTTTGGTCAGGGCACCGAAAAAGGATGGCGTCGGACTTGCGGTATATAACAGGCTGCTTCGAGCGGCAGGATTTGAGGTGATAAGGGTATGAACAGTCTTGAGGGAGTGATGATTGTCGGACTTACGGGTCAGACAGGAGCCGGCAAAACTCATGTAAGCAGTATTTTTGCTCAAAATGGCTTTTCGGTTATTAATGCAGACAGCATTTCAAGAATCGTTGTTGAAAAAGGAAAACCTTGTCTTGAGGAAATCTGTGAGTTTTTCGGTGAAGAAATTCTCTGTGAGGATGGAACGCTTAATCGTGCGCTGCTTGGAAAGGTTGTGTTTTCCGATAAATCAAGGCTTGAGCTTTTGAATTCTATAATATACCCTTATATAACTGCTGAAATTCTTAGTACTATAAGAAAGCTTTCTGATGAAGGAAGAAAGCTTATACTGCTTGACGCTCCGACTCTTTTTGAAAGCAGGACAGATGATTTCTGTGAGCTTATCATCTCGGTTGTTTCTGATGAGAAAATACGCCTTGAGCGTATAATGGAAAGAGACGGTATATCACGTAAGAGTGCAGTGCAGCGTATGCAGTCGCAGCTTGAAGAAGAATTTTTCAAGAAAAATTCTGATTTTATAATAAAAAACAATGATGACATTTTAAATCTTTATGAAGTAACAAAAGAGGTTGCGGATAAAATCAAGGATTATTATAATAATAATTACATAAAATAAATGCAGTGTTTTCGTTGCCGCTTCGGAAATCTGCAAACTGAAAAGCCGTATTCTGTGCGGCTGAATGCTTAACGGCAATCATATCATAAAGCGACAGAATGGAGTTTAATATGAGTAAAGAAAAATCAGAAGGAAAGCTTTTAAAGGAATCACTTCTTAGCCGGAAGAAAAATGCTTTGCTTAAAATGGATGAAAATGAAGTAAAGAAAAGTGACGATTTTTGCGAGGACTATAAAAAGTTTCTTGACCTTGCCAAAACAGAAAGAGAAGCTGTTGAATATACAGTTGACCTTCTTGAAAAGAAAGGCTTTGTGCCTTTCAAAGTGGGAATGGGTCTTAAAGCCGGAGATAAGGTTTATGTAAACAACAGAGGCAAGGCTGTTATTGCGGCAGTAATCGGAAGTGAGGATATAAGAAACGGTGTTAATATCTGTGCTGCACATATAGATTCGCCAAGACTTGATTTAAAGCAGTGTCCGGTTTATGAGGATGCTGAAATGGCTCTTTTCAAAACCCATTATTACGGCGGAATTAAAAAGTATCAGTGGACAGCAATACCGCTTGCCCTTCACGGCGTTATCATAAAGGCGGACGGTACCTCGGTTAAAGTTTCAATCGGTGAAGAAGAAAACGACCCTGTTTTCTGCGTAAACGACCTTCTTCCACATCTTGCAGCGGACCAGATGAAAAGAAATCTTGCGCAGGGTATTAAGGGTGAGGAGCTTAACATTGTAATTGGTTCACGTCCTTTTAAGGAAGATGGTTTAAGTGAAGCCGTAAAGCTTAATATCATGAAAATTCTCAATGAAAAGTATGGAATTGTTGAAGATGATTTTCTTTCAGCTGAGCTTGAAGCAG
>SVNU01000154.1 GCA_015066715.1 Ruminococcus sp.
GAAGGACGTAAGGTTCAGAATATCGGCGAAACATGTTACAGTACGCTTCAGGCGTGGAAGTGCGGAAACAGATATAATTTTACGGTTGAATTTGTGCTTGATGACAAAAAGACAGCATATAAAATTCTTGAAATCTTTTACTGGTACTGGCATAATTACAAAAAATTGACTGGTGCGAGAAAATGAGTAAAGCAATGTCAATAGATATGGCTGCGAAGCTTGTTGCCTGTAAAAATGACAACAGTTCGATTTTTAATTCAAACAATAAGTACGGCTACAAAATAAACATAAATCATCCGGATATAAAGGAAAAATATGAATTGTTCAAGAAGAAAAAGAAAGCGATTATACTTTCGGATGAGGAGCGTTTTGAATTTGAAGCGATTATTTTTAAGATGATAGAAAGGAAAAGAAAAAATGCTGAATAAGGTGATTTTACACGGACGTCTGACCGCAGACCCGGAGCTTTCACAGACAACCTCAGGTATTTCAAGCTGTAAATTTTCTGTGGCGGTTGACAGGGGTTACAAGTCGGCAAATGGTGAAAAACAGACCGATTTTATACGTTGTCAGGCGTGGCGGCAGACTGCTGAGTTTGTAAGTAGATACTTCTCCAAGGGGAAGCTGATTATTGTCGAGGGAAGCCTTCAGAACAATAATTATACTGACAATAACGGTGTTAAACATTATTCTATGGATGTACGGGTTGATAACGTAAGCTTCGGCGAAAGCAAATCAGCCGAAGGACAGGCTTCTGCCACTGCACAGACACAGCAGACAGCAGAACCGCCGGCAGGCAACACAACTGCTGCCCCTGCTGCGGAAATAGGCAGTCTTGAAGATTTTGAGGAAATTATAAACGACGGCGAAGTGCCGTTCTGATTAACACGGAGGTAAAAAAATGGAAGCGAAAAGTTTACTTGAAATGGCAAGAGGTGCAATTATGGAACAGGTTGACATTGAAACCTCAAAGGTTATTGACAACATTGTCGACCCGAACACAGAAGCCAAAAAGAAAAGACAGATTGTTCTGACGGTGGATTTTATGCCGTCAGCTGACAGGGAAACTGTTACCGTATCAGCTACGGCAAAGAGCAAACTGTTGCCTAATAATGCAATTCAGACTTCGCTTTATGTCGGTGTGGATCATGGCACAGGTGAAGTAATTGCAACCGAAATGAGTGCCAACATCCCCGGACAGAGAAATTTTGACGGAAGTATGGAACAGGAATCACCAAAACTTAAAATGATTGCAGGAGGAAGAGCATAATGGACAGAACAGCTATTGAAAAGATTGCGGAAATGTCTGCACCAAATATAATTATAGAAAACGGTCATTCTTACACAGATAAGGAACTTCATGTTATACCTGAGCCTAAAACCAAGACAGTAACATTTCACACCCTCAGAGGACTTGTGGAAACTCTTAAGAGTGAATACGAAAAATTCAATGCACCAATGTTTGTCAATGTCATAAATTACAATACAGTTGAAGTTTTTGAAACCCTCAACACATCTGACCGTTCAAGAGAATATCCTTATCAGGCGACTTCTGAAACGATGAATTTTGATTTCGGAAGACGTCAGGACTATGAAACAATGATTATTGCACTGAAGTCAAAGTTTGTTGAAACTCCTGAACTGCTTAATGTTGTACAGCTTCTCGGGAATATTACCAATGAACAGTCAGCACAGACACTCGATGACGGATTTACTCAGAATGTTATTGTAAAAAAAGGAATTGCACTCAAAGAAAACAGAAATATAAAGCCGATTGTAAAACTTAAACCATATCGTACATTTCTTGAAGTGGAACAGCCTGAAAGCGAGTTTCTTTTAAGACTTCATGACGGTGATACAGTTGCCCTCTACGAAGCTGACGGCGGTGCATGGAAGCTGACAGCAAGAACATTGATTGCCGAATATCTCAGAAAAGAACTTGCAGAGCTTATTGAAGCAAAAAATATTGTAATCGTTGAATAATATCATAATCCCTCCGCTGAAATAAAAACGGCGGAGGGGAAATGAGGTAAAGTATGGCAAGACCACAAAAAAACGGACTTGATTACTTTCCTTTTGACACAGATTTCTTTTCGGACAAAAAAATAAAGAGACTTCGCGCCAGATACGGCAATGACGGAGTCATGGTGTACATATACATTTTATGTGAAATATACCGTGAAGGGTACTATATTGAATATGACGAGGATTTAATCCTTGATATTTCCGATGAGCTGAATATATCGGAAAACGCAACAAAGCAGATAGTGTCATACTTGCTTAGTCGGTCACTGCTTGACAGCACACTTGCTAAGTCGGTCAATGTCCTTACTGCATCATCAATCCAGCGAAGATATCAGAAGGCTGTTGAAGAAAGAGGTAAGCACCGTGATATAATCGTTGACGGAAAGTTTTGGGTTTTAAAAGAAAATGAGACCGAAAGCTTTATTAAAGTGCGCCCTGTTGACGGTTTTTCACGGAATAATAATAGTTTTTCTCTGAAAAACTCCGATAAATCCGATAATAACTACACAAAGGAAAGTAAAGTAAAGAAAAGTAAATTAAAGGAAAGTAAAGCATATGTGACGGGCAAGCCGTCAGAAGCTCCTTTCTCTGATGAATGCATTCTGATTTTTGAACTGTATAACCGCATATGCACTTCTTATCCGAGGGTTACAGCATTTTCGGAAAACAGAAAAAAAGCTGTAAGGGCAAGACTTAAAACATATTCGGTACAGGATTTTGAAAAGCTGTTTAAAAAAGCACAGAGCAGTGATTTTCTTAAAGGCAGAAACAATCGTAACTGGTCGGCAAATTTTGACTGGCTTGTAAAGGATGCAAATATTGCTAAGGTCCTTGACGGTAATTATGATAATCATGAAAGCAGTCATGAAAAGGAATACAGCTTTGACCTTGATGATTATAAGTCACTTGTGAATAACTTCAAAGATGATGAAAACGAATAACAGCGTTAAAACAATAAGCATCGGACAGCCTGTCACATGAGTGTGTCTATGATGATAACGGCGACAGGAATGTCTGATGATGTATTTGGAAAGGAAAACAAATGATAATTGATATTGACGGCGAAAAGCCTGATGGCATTTCAGAAGAAAAATGGGAGAAACTTAAAAAGCTTGCTTCTGAAATGTTTGAGGAAGAATTTGGAAAGGAAAATAAATCATGAATGACTACATATTCTGGGACTGGGGCGAGGAAGTTCCCGAAACCGATGATGATAAGGAACAGGAGGACGATGATGGATGTCAACATAAGTCTTGAAATAACAATCAAGGGTGTACGAAAAGATGTTTTAATGCTCGGACAGGCAGATATGATAGATTGTCTTAAAATCATCATTACCAACGGTCTGAAACATGAAAAGTACGATTCTGAAATACATGATATTAAGATTTTGAGTGTGGGAGGTATGGAAAAAATGAACAAGGATAAACAAAATCAAATATGCAGGGTGATGGCAGAGAATATTATACTCAGAACCAAAGCAAGAACTCTTGCAAGGGAAAATGAAAAGCTCAGGAAACTTTTGAAATCTGCAAATGACGGATTCAGTTTTATTGATAAATATTTCGGTTGTGCAGGCGGTGAAGGTCATTGTAATGAATGTCCGTTCAATGATAACGGCTTACAGGGAGAATGTGCTCTGAAATGGAAACACGCTGATGAGGTTTTGGAGGTGCTTGATAATGGATAAATTAAAGCCTGTCCCTTTTGTGGTGAAAATGAATTGATGAAATATACAGTATTAATATCATTTGAGCCTAAAGAATATATGCATAGAATTTGTTGTGCAAATACACGTTGCCCTGTTACAGTAGAAACAAATCTCTGTCACAATATTGAAGATGCTGTAAAAGCATGGAACAGGAGGGTTGACAATGACAAAGTGTGAAAAATGTTATCACAATAAAGTCTGCATTAACGGTGCGAACTACAAAAACGCTGAAAGCTGTATACACTTCAAGGACAAAGACCTGATTACTGAATTGCCTTGTAAGGTGGGCAGTTATGTTTATGAAGTATCAGGCAATGAGATGTATCGTTTGCGAGTGAAGCAAATCGTTTTCAGTCGTTATGATACGGAAATCAAAAGTGCCAGTACAGATTTAGAGGAATTTAAAGATGACTTTGAAAATGGCGAACTCGAAGAATATGAAGACCAAATAGAATTTTACACAAGAGATTTTGGGAAAAACTTGTTTTTTACCTATGAAGAAGCCAAAGCAGCGTTGGAGGAGCGTGAATAAAATGATAGCAATTGCAATTTTTAACGAGTTAAGCGGAAGGTATCTTGAAAACCGGAAAACAGGTGATTATCTGATTTTTCCGTCACAGATAATTGCCATGAGGTACATAAACAAAATGAATCTGAATCCGAAGCATTTTAAAGTCAGGAGGATTGTTAAAAATGACCTGCCGTAACTGCCGCAAGGTAAAATATTGTCCTGAGAGTGACAGGGATTTGCCCTGCAGGTGTTTTGTAAAGAAAGGAAAT
>SVNU01000155.1 GCA_015066715.1 Ruminococcus sp.
TGCTTTGGTCTTGTTACTTCTTCCAGAAGTAACGCAAAGACACTTTTGACATTCATTTCCGTACCGTGCATTACTATCAAAAGCGTCATTGCGGCAGTCGTTCCTACTGCACTCCCTATTCGGCAATGCTGCCTCAATAAAGAATACGAATTGAAAATCGCCGTGCCGAGTGTGCCGACTACGATATTACGCACTTTATGCCGTGCCAAAAAGCACAGCGTGGCACATGGCTCAGCACACCGAAAACGACGATATTTCCGTTTCGGCACGGCTGGCACGTCACTTATGATTTTCATTTCAGTATACTGCGGAATGTCGTGTCTATACCTTTGTACCCTCTTGCAAATTTCTGTGAAGAATGGGATATTGTCTTTTCACTGTACTGTAAATCATAGTTGTGATAATTCTGCTTCAGCCATACGCTGAAGCTCTCACGCTTCAAAGCAATCACGCCGTTCAGATTACACCAATAACAATATCCCGAATACAGGTCAGCTGTCGAGCATTCAAGCTCCGAGCCGAATTTCACAAGCTGTTCGTCTTTCAGAAAGCTGATGATATTGCAGTTATCTTCTTTCATCTGAATGATATTCTCTTTTGCATTTTCACTTATGGTAAACTTGAAATTATTCGCCATAAGCCTTTGAAGTCCCTCTAAGCCCCACAGGAATATTCCTTCCTTTTCTCCGATAAGCTTTTCTGAGAGAAATGGGTCTGCAATTCTGTCTTTGGGAACAGGCTTCGCAGAAAGAATAATCAGTCTGCGCTCCCAACCGTCAGTTTTGTCATAAAGCGATTTCGGAGTGCCGTTTGCAAAACACATCGTTCTGCATTTCAGCTTTACCTGCACGCCCTGTTTACCCTTTGCCTGAACGGTAAGCGGAGTTTCTGAAGTTGCAAGCGATTTCAGAAAGCTGGTATCCTTTAGTCCCTCAAGATTCATATCGTCATCAATCAGTACCATTTTGCCTACAAGATTTGCTTTAAGAAACTTGTCCGAAGCAAGCTCGGTAATACTGCCGAAGTATGCGGCATCCTTGAAAATGTCATACATCACAACGCCAATTCTCGACTTGCCCTCGCCGCCGTTTCCGACGATGAAAAGCATTGCCTGAGCTTTTGTAGAATGAATAATGCAGTAGCCAATGAATTCCTGCAATGTCTTGATGTCCTCAGGTTCTAAAAGCTCATTCAAAAAGTTAAGCCAGCATACAGGAACAGGAGCGTCGGGATTATACTTTACATTGAGTCTGTTTCGACAGATACGGATTTCTTCCGAAAATGTGCCATCAGTTTTCAATACGCCATTGAGCAAATGAATTTCGTCCGACCTGACATTAAAATCAGGTGCGTAACAAATACGCCTGAGAGCATTTACAAGAGATGTTACTTTCTTGGCAAAATCCTTTTGTACCTGTTGTTCTTTCAGCCTGTCCGAAATCATCTTCTCGATTATCTGCACATCAACGGCTCCATTGCAATTATAGAATACACCGTCAACATACATCATCGGATTTTCTTTGAGGAACTCCTCGCAGAACGAAACTTCATACACAGTTTTTCCGTCAAACCATACGCAGTTTTCAGTTACGTCTGTAATCTGTGCCTTTTCTTCTGTCATTGTACTCACTCTGTATCACCGCCTTTCGCATAATCATTGCTGTAAAATACAGCGTTGGATAATACCTGCCTTTTTCGTGTAGTCATTAAAACTCCACCTTTCGTAATAAAATCGGTCGTTGACCGACACAGCTTTGCGCTATGTACAAGATTTTAAAGAATATTAACCGGCAGTATTAAAATAATTATGCTGTAAGACAAAAAACACCCTCTTTCCTATTGACAAAATATGAAAAGTGAGATATAATAAATGAAAGTACTTTCGTATTTTCATTATACACGAAAGTCAATGCGTTGTCAAGCATTTTTATGAAATTTATTTCACATCATTTTGAAATGGAGTGTTCTTATGTTATTCGGTGAAAAAGTAAAACTTCTGAGAAAAGAAAAAGGTCTTACCCAGACCGAGCTTGCAGAAGCTGTCGGTGTAACGCTTCGTACAGTTCAGAACTATGAGGGCAAGAACCTGTTTCCGAAAAATCAGGATGTAGTAAACAAGCTGTGCAAGGTGCTTGAGACAACTCCCGATTATCTTATTTCGGATGATGATAGATTTGTAAATGCCGCATACGAAAGAGGCGGTACAAGGGACAGACGCTACGCTGAAAAGCTCGTCAGTGAGGTCAGTGCCTTCTTCTTCGGCGGCGAACTCCCTGAAGAAGACCGTGATAATGTTATGAAATGTATTCAGGAAGCGTACTGGCGTTCCAAAGAAAAGAACAAGAAATATATTCCTAAGAAGTATAGGAAGGATGAAGAGTGATTTCTCATTTGATTCAGTTGTGTTTAATAGAAATTTAAAATTATAAAAGGAGAAGTGCGATGTTTGATACAGAGAATTTCAAAATTTTTGTGGGTCCCAAGTCCGCTGTAAGCTATGTATCGGGCTTAAAGCGTATTGAGCAACTTTATGATACAGATATTGACGAGTGTTTTGTTTTTGATAAATGTGCTTCATTGATTGAAAAACTTAAAATCAGAAAGAAAGACAATTCATTATCAGAAACAGAGCGAAAAGCGGCAAGTGATATGCACTCACATTTGATAAAATATGTTGCATTTCGCAATTCTATAAATACTAATGGAGATGTGAACGATAAAATTAAGAGTATTATTGCTGAATACAAACTTAATTTTATCACTCGCTGGGAAGATGAAAAGTACAAATGGCAGGCAATTAAACATTATCAGGAAACGCAAAGCTCTGAATTTGATAGCTTTGCAGATAAGTTTTTAGCTTCCACTGAAAAGCATTTTAATCTTTTGTCTACCGGTTCTTATTGGCAACCACGTTCTATGATTGGACATTTTTGTAATATTTGCGGTGATGAAGAGATTGCCACACAATTCAATATGTTATATGATGAATCCAAAGACCTGAAAACAAGAATTCAGAATTTTATGGATTATTTTGCTTCGGAAGAACGCATTGGAAAGGTTAGTCAGAATGCCGGTAAAGCTTTAAAAACAAATCAAGACCCACGTTCTGTTTCAGTTTATCTTGCAACAGAATTTCCCGAAAAGTATTACTTCTATATGCCAAGTATCTATGATAAGGCGAAAGAAATTTTCGATTTTCAGCAGCCGAAAGGCTTTTCTCCTGTTGATAAAATGCTGAAATACTTTGATTTCTGTGATGAAATCTGTAAATATGTAAAACAGGATATCGAACTTATAGAAATGGTTTCAAGTGCAATCACCGAAGAAGAATATGAAGATAATGCTCTACATATTTTAGTGCAGGATATTCTGTTTTTCTATATGCACTATGCAAAGGCACATGAACTACTTAACAAGAAAGTGGATTTGTGTTGGTATGTAGGTGCTTTTATATCAAGCGAAGATAAAACTGATGAGTTTATCGACAACGATATATGGATAAACGGATATGCTGACAAATATCTTGATACTGTAAATAGTATAAAGGTTGGAGACAGAATAGCAATTAAGTCTGCATATACTCAAAAGTATAATTTACCATTCAATATAAATGGCGGTACTGCATCTGTTATGGAAATAAAAGCTGTTGGTACAGTTATAAGAAATCACAAAGACGGACGAACACTTGACGTTGATTGGATGAAGCTTTCGCCATCAAAGAAATGGTATTTCTACACAATGAGAAATACTATTTGGAAAGTTGAACGTACTGATGATGACAGCTATAACAATGCACTTCTTGATTTTACTTTTGAGGATAAATTTCAGGTTTATAATGATTTCTTGACGCATCCTTTCTGGGCAGATAAGTATTTACTTGACGATGATGAAAATGGAAAAGTAACGTATTTAAGCGAAATCATTGAATCTATGAAGGAATTAGGTGGTATAGCTTCCTTAAATGAAATTAATAATAAAATTGAAGAAAGAAGTTTACTGGGAAGTATTAAAAGTAATTCGAATTGGAAAAGAGCTGTTTCAGCTACAATTCAAAGATATTGCAGTGAAACAAAATCATATATTGAAGGTAATGACGATATTTTTTATTCAGTTGAAGGCATTGGAAAAGGTATATGGGGATTGGTAGACTATAATCTTGAAGAAAATGAACCAGAGCAGGAAGCTCCTGTTATTATTCCATATAAAAAAAATAATTTCCTGAACGATGTCTATATCACTTCCACTGAATACGACAAACTTTACACGCTCCTTAAGCATAAGAAAAACATAATTCTTCAAGGTGCACCCGGAGTTGGGAAAACATTCGCGGCAAAACGTCTTGCATACTCCATTATGGGTGAAAAAGATGACAACAGAGTTCAGTGTGTACAGTTTCACCAGAGCTATTCCTATGAAGATTTTATAGAGGGATACAGGCCATTGGAGGATGGTGGATTTGAACTTCGTGATGGTGTTTTCAAAAAATTCTGTGATAAAGCT
>SVNU01000156.1 GCA_015066715.1 Ruminococcus sp.
TCATGCATAGAATTTTTTCTTTTTGGTCAAGCTTTTTCTGTTTCGAAGAAAAGAAAAAGCTTGTGCATTTCTTGTGCTGTTTTATCATTAGCACAAGCGCAGCGAAGTGATAATGAATAAAAACAGCCATGCACAGCATTGCTTCGTTTCTTTGTGCAAACAAAGAAATGAACAGAAAGTTTGAAAGAAAAATATAAATTTACACTTATTGCCTGCATTTATTCTACAGATACCACCCAATGCAGACACTTGATTTTTAATGGGTTTAATGATATAATTTACAGTATATGATTATGAAAAAAGGAAGGAAACAATATGGATATTGCAATTCTTATAATGTGCGTTGTGATTACAGTTTTGCTAATTGTTTTGCTAATAAAAACCGGCAGTAAAAAAGATGACAACGACAGTTCTGAAACACAGGAGCTGAAAAAACAGCTTGAATTTTTAAATCTCAATACTGCCAATCAGAACAAAATGCTTATGGACCAGTCTGCAAGGGAAAGCGATTCTGTTATCAAGTCAATTTCGGTGCTTGGTGACAGTCTCCGTGACTCGCAGGAAAAGCAGCAGACAAGAGCAGGTGAAACACTTGTTAAAATTGAAGCTGAAATGAAAGGTCTGCGCACTGAAAATCAGGAAAGCCTTAACAAAATCAACAGCATCATAACCGAAAAAATGCAGAATACCCTCGATGAAAAGCTTAACAATGCATTTGAGGTTGTTGTAAAGAACATGTCCGAGCTTGGAAAAAATCTCAATGAGGGACAGGACAAGCAGCAGAAGGCTACAACGGAAAAGCTCACAAAGCTTGAGGGTGACTTTGACAAGATAAGAAATGAAATTCTTGCAACACTTGATAACATCCGCCGTTCTAATACCGAAAATATGGAAAAGCTCCGTAAGGACAATCAGGACAGCCTTGACAAGATTAACAACACCGTAAATGAAAAGCTTCAGAAAACACTTGACGATAAAATATCACAATCATTTGAAGCCGTAAACAAACGTCTTGCGGAGGTTTACGAGGGTCTTGGGGAAATGAAGAATGTTGCCTCCGGCGTATCAGACCTGAAAAACGTACTTTCCAATGTCAAGACACGAGGAATTATGGGAGAAATTCAGCTTGGCGCAATTCTAAGTGAAATTCTTGCACCTGAACAATATGGCGAACAGATTACCGTTACTCCGAAAGGCACTGAAAAGGTTGACTTTGCTGTAAAACTACCGGGAATCAGCGAAGGGCAATCGGTTTATCTTCCTATTGACTCCAAATTTCCGGGTGATACATATTCAAATCTGCTCACAGCATACGAAACCGGTGACGCTGCAGAGCTTAAGTCAAAAAGAGCGCTTCTCGAAAGCGAAATCAAAAGATGTGCAAAGAGTATACACGACAAGTATATTGTTCCGCCTCATACAACTGATTTTGCAATAATGTTTCTTCCTTTTGAGGGGCTTTATGCCGAAGTTGTAAATATGGGACTTGTTGAGGTTCTTCAGAGAAATTACAAGGTTAATATTGCAGGTCCCTCCACAATGGCGGCAATGCTCAACAGTCTGCAGATGGGATTCAGAACTCTTGCAATACAGCAAAAAAGCAGTGAGGTATGGACGGTTCTTGAAGCGGCCAAGAAAGAATTTGAAAACTTTGCATCGGTGCTTGAGAATACAAGAAATCGTTTAAGACAAGCTGACGAGGAGCTTGACAAGCTTATCGGAACACGTACAAGGGCAATTAACCGAAAGCTGCGTGATGTTTCAGAGCTGGATGTATCGCAGAATTCGCAGGAGCTTCTTGGAATAGAGTAAACACAGCAAAATATTTTTAAGAGGGATTAATTATGCAAAAATTCACAAAATGGGTTGCAATGTATGGAAATGCAATGTCAATAGCGGATCACAAGCCGGAAACCTACAGCAGAGATATTACGCTACGCTATCCGATATATTCGCCATTTGACGGAAATAAGCTCAGGTTCACCTTTGACAATTTCTGTGCGGATGAGGATATTACAATCACCGAAGCATTTGTTGCAATGGCTGGAGAGGATAAGGGACAGATAAAACCCTCAACCTCCCGAAGAATAACCTTTTCAGGAAAAAACAGCGTTTCTGTAGGCGGTGGAAGCAAGGTTGTAAGCGATGAAATTCCGATGGATGTAAAGCGCAATGATATTATAACGGTAAGCTTTTATCTTGAAGATTTCACACTTATGCGTTCATCCGTCATAATTACAGGTTCGCACTCGGGCGGTTTTTATTCCGTAGGCAACACTGTAAGGGATGAAATTCCGGACATCAACAAAACACGAAAAACCAACTGCTATTATTTTCTGAGCGATATTGATATACTGACCGAAAAGGAAAATCACGCACTTATCTGCTATGGTGATTCAATTACTTCACAGGATTGGCCGGACTGCTTGACAGACAGGCTTGAAAAAGAAGGCATTACAAATCTTTCTGTTATCAGAAAAGCAGCAAGCGGCACGAGAATTTTAAGAGAGTATGATAACATCACCTACGAATCCTACGGTCTCAAAGGAACAAACAGAGTGCCGAGAGAATGGGATGTGTCGGGAGCGGACATGATTATAATTCAGCAGGGTATAAATGATATTATTCACCCTGTCGGAACAGATGTAAACCCATTCCGCCCAATGTCAGACCTTCCTGAATGTGATGAACTTATAAACGGATTTGAGTGGTATATCAGTCAGTCAAGAAAAAAGAATTTCAGGGTTTACACCGGTACGCTTCTCCCGATAAACGGATGGCGCACATATGCTGATTTCAGAGAAAAGCTCAAAAACGATTTCAACGATTGGCTAAGAACAACCACTCTTTCCGATGGCTGTATTGATTTTGACAGAGCTGTAAGGTCTGTGTCAGAGCCTTCCAGATTTGCTGATGGAAACGACAGCGGCGATCACCTCCACCCAAGTGCTGACGGCTACAAGGCTATGGCGGAGTGTGTGCCTAAGGAGATTTTACAAGCACCTTATGTCGCTTATCTGGATTAATGTCAATAAATCAGACAAAAAAACACAGTAAAAATCAGATAAAACTGACTTCAGATTTACTATCGAAATATTGCAATCAACTGATTGCATGGATAGCTATTGTAGAAAATCACTGCGACAAACAAGCTGAAAACCGAGGAGTATTTTTGTTAATATAACGGCTCTCTGATATGTCTGGATAATTTTGGCATGCCCACGTTTTAGTTTATGATTGCTAGAATAATATTTTATAATATTTATAATATCTGCATGAAATGGACAGCTGATTTTTATATATAGAAAAATCGCCTCAGTACAATAAAATGTACTGGGGCGATTTGTTGTTTATATTGTTTTACCTGCAAGCCATTTGTTACCTATTCACCTGTATTGTAGTATCACAAACAGTATCATAAAGTGGCTTACGGGTGAAAAAGTACGAAAATACGTCGTTTAAAAAGTGCGATTATTATTCCCACTCTATAGTTCCCACCGGCTTTGGAGTAAGGTCATATAGTACACGGTTAATACCAGCGACTTCAGCTGTAATACGGGCAGTAATCTTATGAAGGAGAGTATAAGGAATTTCTTCGATAGTAGCGCTCATAGCGTCTGTTGTATTGACTGCACGGATAATTGCAGGCCAGCCTTCATAGCGCTTGTCATCCTTTACGCCAACGCTCTTCATATCAGGCACGGCAATAAAATACTGCCATACAGTTTCGTTGAGTCCTGCATTATCAAATTCTTCACGTAAGATAGCATCAGCTTCACGGAGTGCATTCAAACGGTCACGGGTAATTGCACCAAGGCATCTTACCCCAAGTCCCGGACCTGGGAATGGCTGACGGTCAACCATTGACGCAGGAAGTCCCAGTGCCTTTCCTACTACTCTTACTTCATCCTTATAGAGAAGCTTTACAGGTTCAACAAGCTCAAACTGCATGTCTTCCGGAAGTCCGCCTACGTTGTGATGTGCCTTTACACCGTCACTTTCAAGAATGTCAGGATAAATAGTACCCTGTGCAAGGAATGAGATACCCTCAAGCTTTGAAGCTTCTTCGTCAAATACCTTGATAAATTCTCCGCCTATGATTTTACGCTTCTTTTCAGGCTCTGCCACACCTTTAAGCAAATCGAGGAAACGGTCGGTAGCGTCAATATAAATAAGATTTGCGTCAAGCTGATTTCTGAAAACCTCAATGACCTGCTCACTTTCACCCTTACGCATAAGCCCGTGATTTACATGCACACAAACAAGTTGTTTTCCGATAGCCTTAATTAAAAGTGCCGCAACAACCGAGCTGTCAACACCGCCCGACAGTGCCAGAAGCACTTTCTTTTCACCAACCTGCTGACGCACAAGGGCAACCTGTTCATCAATGAACTTTTCTGCAAGTTCCGCAGTAACGATTCTTTCCATAGATTCCGGTCTTTTGTCTGCCATAACTAACTCTCCTTACTCAAAATACCGATTTTCAT
>SVNU01000012.1 GCA_015066715.1 Ruminococcus sp.
CGGTGGGCTGTTTTTCAAGAGGGGACGCTTTGCAAGAAAAAGCGTCCCCTTACTATCTGCCTTCGTAATATAAATCTGCCGATTTAATCGGCACGAAAATCAATATTTAGGTTTTTCTACAGTCTGAGAGCAGCATTTTAACTAATGCTGCTCTTCTAATTTTTAGGATATTTTTTCTAATTTGACAAATCGTGTTTACTTTTTTAAGAAAATATGTTATAATGTATATAATTACACAAAAGTAATATTTTTCTTATATGAAAGAATAAAAAAATTTCAGGAGGATATTATGAAAAAGAAAATATCAGCAATTCTAACATCTTTGGCGCTGACAACAGCATGTATGTCAGCAAGCTTTATAGTTCCGCAGCAATATGAAGTTTTAGCAGCAGAAATTTCTGATGTTGCCGGTGATGAATCAATTGGTACATACAATGAGCTTACATATAAGATTTGTTCAGATGATGAAGGTCAATATATTGAAATCACCAATTGTGACGAAACAGCTACAGAAGTTATTATACCGGAAGAAATTAATGGATTGCCTGTTACTGCAATAGAATATTCTGCTTTTAGTTCATGTACTGAACTTATAAATGTGAAATTACCGGATGCTTTAAAAAAAATCGCCGGAACAGCTTTTTTGGATTGTGAAAAAATCACAGAAATTATAATTCCGGAAAATGTTGAACACATTGAAGCTTTTGCTTTTTCAGATTGCAGTAATTTAGAAAAAGTATATGTAACGAGTAAAAATGTCGAATTTGGAGATATAGTTTTTACAAATGGTGTAAACGTACCAACTTTGGATAATCCAAATGGTGGATATATTTTTATCGGTACTATTTATGGGTATGAGAATTCAACTGCACAAGAATATGCCGAAAATAATGATATAGCATTTGAAATTCTTGACGAAGAACCGGCTGTTACAACAGCAACAACTACAGCTACAGAAACTTCAACTACTACATTAACTACAACAATTTCTGATACATCAACAACAGATGCATCATCACTGACAACTGTTTCTGCAACCACTTCCCTTTCCGTAACTTCAACTTCTGTTTCAACTGGCATTAAAGATATTCTTGTTTTTGAAAAAGTTGATGAAGACAATGACGATGAATATGATTATGTCGAGATAATTTATTGCAACGGTGAAGTTCCTGTTATCAATATTCCTTCAAAAGTTGATGATTTACCAGTTAAAAGCATAGATAATGCTGCTTTCAAAGGCAATCAAACTCTTGAAAAAATACTTATCCCTAACAATATTGAAAACATTGAAAGCTACGCTTTCAAAGATTGTACCAATCTTTCAAATATAACAATAATCAATCCGAAATGTGACATCTGCGATTCACCGGATACCATTCCTGAAGATGCTGTAATTTATGCTTATGAAAATTCAACTGCTCAGGAATATGCATTAAAATATGAAAGAGAATTTGTTTCATTAGGAGAAATGCCTGCTTTTACAACTCCGGTAACCACAACAGTTACAACAAATACAACAACAACAACTACTACTACTACAACCACATCAACAACACAAACTTCTACCGAAGCAACAACAACAGCAACAACCACTACTAAAATTACTACTGCCACAACTCAGACTTCTACAACAACTTCATTAACTGCTGTTACCACCACAACTTCTCAGTCAACTACAACTACTACTTCTACTACCCTTACAACAATTACAACTGTAGCGACAACTACAACGACATCTGTTGTAACAATGTCTGTATATGTTGGTGATGCCAATCGTGACGGTAAAGTAAATGTAAGTGACGCTGCATTTATTGCCAGAGCACTTGCAACAAAAAATCAGGATATTTTACCATACTATGCAGATGTTAATGAAGACAATAAAGTAAATGTAAGTGATGCGGCAACTATTGCAAGAAGGCTTGCAAGAAAGGATGGCAAGCACTGGACAACGATTATAATTGTTGTGACAAAAAATTAGTCTGAATAAATTTATGCACCATAAAAGGTTAAGACTTTTATGGTGCATATTATTTTTCTGTAGACTTGACAAATATGTTAATATATGATAAAATAATTAAAAGTGACAAATTAAGTGATGCTTTTACAGTTATATTTATCAAAATTGCCTTACAACTATTACATTGTTTTATTCGGATAAGATTATATAGCATGTTAAAATAATTTGAAGAATAATATATGGTTAAATACATAGAATGGAGAATTATTATGGTTAATAATACTAATAATGGTACTACTAATAATGATAAATATTTTTCTCTTAATGATAAAATTATGAACCTATTTATGAATGAAGCCTTTTATAGCTTAGGTTGTGTGAATTTATCTGCAAATGAGTACAGAACTGTATATAATAATGATAACATTCCTGAAAATGTGTTTAAAACATATGATGAATTTATTTTAAATTCTTCTAAATGTATTACTGATGAAAACCAGTCTAAAGAATATCTAAAGGTATTTAACCGTGAACATCTTTTGAATATATTTAAAAGAGGCTCTGGTCAACAGCTTCTAAAATATAAAGTTTTGTTAAATGATGGTTCATTATACTGGTTTGAAACAAAAATTGTTTTTTTAGAGGAAAGCAATAACGAAATTTTTGCGGTATACATATCCAAAAATATCAATGCTGAAATGTCACAGATTAATCATATGGGTTTGCTCATGAAAAAGGAGCGCATTTATAAGACTGCGATTAACGCCAATGCATCCGGATATTTTGAAGTAAACCTTACCAAAGATATTATCATTGGTAAAATTCTGGATTACAGATTTTCAAAATCAAGTCCGACAGAAATTATGCCGGACTTAGGATATCCTGTTTGCTATTCCAAGTTCATGAAGTGGTCTCTTGATAACATTTTTAAGTCAAATATTCAAAGCTTTATTCTGAATACAGATAAGGAATATTTGATTTCCAAATTTCACTCAGGTGCCAGAACACATGAAGTCCGTTTCTGGACTTACGATAGAAAAGGTCAGATTCACTATCATAAACAGACATATTTTATGTCAAAGGATGAATTGACCGGTGATATTATTGCAGTATGTATATTAAAGGATGACAGTGAAAGTCAGCGTAAGGAAGATGAGTTAAAGCGTAATAATGAAATTATTTCAGTACTTTCTGATGAGTATACAACTATTTTTTATGTTGACGTTGAAAATAATATCGTAATACCATACAGAATTACTCCAGAGTTCAAAAATCTTTTCAGAATACATAATCTTGATAATAAAAATTATTCTGAAATTATGGAATGCTACATAAATAACATTGTTGTAGAGGATGACAGGGAAAATGTCAGAAAATCTGTATCGGTTGATAATATAAGACATAAGCTGTATCACAGAAAAAACTTCTGTTTTATATATCGTTCCAAAAGTATTGGTATTTCAAGATTTTTTGAAATGAAAATTGCCAAAATCGGACAAGGCTCTTCTTTTCAGACTTTTGTTGTCGGATTTTCAAATAAGGACGATCATTTCAGAAAAGAAAAAGAGCGTCAGAGTCGTATAACTCAGAATAATGAAATCATTAATGTGCTTGCAAGTGAATATGAATTTGTTTTTTATGTTGATCTTGATACTGATACTTTTACGCCGTATAATTTATCCGGTGTTAATGGACAGATTATTGCAAAGTACATGAGGTCAGCAAAAAAATATTCTGAAATAAAAAAGATATATGTAGACAACTGGATTGTTGATGAAGATAAGGAAAGAATGTTTAATGAATCGGATATACCGAATATCAGAAAACAACTTCTTAATAAAAAGACATATACAGCGGAATTTCTTGGATATAATAAAAATCATGATATTCACTATTATGAAATGAAAGTTATCAGGGTTGATGACAAAAGTGTACCAAGCTTTGCAGTTGTTGGTGTTGCTGATAAAAACGATGAAATACGTCGGCAAAATGAATACAATGAACAGCTTGAAGTTGCAAGAAAAAAAGCTGAAGATGCAAATAAAGCCAAAAGTACATTTCTGTTTAATATGTCACATGATATCCGTACGCCGATGAATGCCATATTAGGATTTACATCCATGGCGAAAAAGTATATTGATGATTTTGATAAAATAAGCGAATGTCTGGATAAGGTTGAAATTTCGGGTAATCATCTTCTTTCGCTTATAAATGATGTCCTTGATATGGCACGAATTGAAAGTAATAAGATAATTATTGAGGAAACGCCAAATAATATACGTTCAGATATACAGCAAATCATTCAGATTATGCAGCAGAATGCTTCAGAAAAAGATATAGAATTGTCTCTTGACATTAAAAATCTTACTGATGAGGACATATATGTTGATGCTTTAAGACTTAACCGTATTATTATGAATATTATGAGTAATTCACTCAAGTACACCAAGCCAGGTGGAAGCATAATGGTTACAGTTGAGCAGTTTCCTTCTGACAAACCCGGATATGGAAAATATGACCTTGTTTTCAGTGATACCGGAATCGGTATGAGCAAGGAATTTCTTGAAACAATTTTTGATTCATTTACCCGTGAAAAGACTTCCACAATAAGCGGTATACAAGGTACAGGTCTTGGTATGGCTATTACCAAAAGCTTCGTTGAGCTTATGGGTGGAACCATTGATATTGACAGTGCTCTTGGTATAGGTACAACCGTTACATGTCACATGTATTTTAGAATTCAGGTTAAGCCGACCGAAGATGATGATATTGATTTTAATAATAATGATATTGATTTTAGCAAGGTTCGTGTCTTACTTGTTGAAGATAATGAATTGAATCTGGAAATTGCAAAAGATATTTTAGAAGAACTTGGCGTTACTGTTGAAGATGCAAATGATGGTTCTGTTGCTGTTGATATGGTAAATATTAAACCTGCCGGATATTATGACCTTATATTTATGGATATTCAGATGCCATATATGGATGGATATAAGGCAACAAGGGCTATAAGAAGTATAAAGGATAATAATGTTTCAAATGTTCCTATTGTTGCGATGACAGCCAATGCTTTTGAGGAAGACAAGAAAAAAGCCTTTGAATCAGGGATGAACGGTCATCTTGCTAAGCCTTTGAATATTCATGAGCTTATTAATACACTATGCAAGTTTTGTATAAAATAAAATATACATATAAAAATTATAACGTTTACAATTCATGTAAAAATAAATAACGAGCTGCTATGCAGCGGAATGGAGATTATTATGTTTAATCCTAACGAATTAATTGCACTTGGTATAAATCTTGATGAAGCACTTGAAAGATTTATGGGAAAACAGTCTATTTATGACAAAATGCTTAAAAAACTTCCAAAAGCAATTGAGCAGTATCAGGTGCTTGAATGTTTTCTTGAAGGAGACTATGAAAAGGCTGTTGCAAATGCGCATACACTCAAGGGCGCAACAGGAAATCTTTCGGTTACTCCCCTTTTTACCGCTTATACAGAGATTGTTGATAATCTGAGAGCCAACAATCCACAGGCTGCACAGGCAATTCTCGAAGAAATTCTTCCTGTTCAGGAAAAAATTGTTGCATACATTGAAGAAAATGCTGATTAATTTCTGAAGGATTCAATAAAAATATATTAAGGAGAAAGTTTTTATGGCTGGAAATTTAAAAAAACTTATGATTGTCGATGACTCAGAAATCGATCGTGAAATACTTGAAGAAATACTTAAAGATGATTTTGCAGTTGTAAAAGCTGCAAGCGGTTTTGCCGCAATGGAAATGCTTGTAAATAAAGCCGAAACAATTGACGGACTTCTTCTTGACGTTTCAATGCCTGTAATGGATGGCTTTATGGTTTTGCAGATGATGGAAGAAAATGATATTACTGATATTCCTGTATTTATGATAACAGCTGAGGGTACTAAGGATAACATTATCAAAGCTGCACGTTATAATGTCAAAAACTTTATTGTAAAGCCATTTGATGCAAAGGAAGTTCTTCAACGTTTACGTACATTCTTTAATATTGCTGCTGCACCTATAACACCTAATTCACAGACTTCTGACGAGTATCATCAGGATGCTTATTCTGATATGCAGACTTATATCAGAACGCTCCAGAAGGTGTATATTGCCTATCTGAAGAATAACAATATGGATTATTCCCATTATGAGCGTGTAACAAACATTGTAAAAATTCTTATGAGTCAATATGTTATCAATGAAAAGCTTCGTGATATAAATAATGATAATATTGATGTTATCAGTAAAGCATCATTTTTCATTGATATTGGTTATATGGCAATTCCTGACAAGATTCTTAGCTCTACAAGTCGTACTCAGGAAGAAACATCAATGTATCGAAAGCATACAGAGCTCGGCGGAAAGCTTATTACGATGAACCGTGCACCGTCATGCCGTTATTTTGTAAGGGTATGCTCTGATATGTGTATTCACCATCATGAGCGTTATAACGGTACTGGATATCCTCACAGTCTTAAATATCAGGAAAATTCCGATATTACTCAGATTGTCAGAATTGCAGATCTCTTTGACAAAATTTTCTTTTCATACGGTTCTCACGGCGACGAACAGTTTGATATGGCAATGACCGAAATTGCATCCGACGAAGGCTCATGTAAACCTACTCTTGTAAATTTATGCAAGAATTGTAAATCAAAAATCATGATTTATTACAAAAAGCTTGCCATAACATCGAAAATAAAAATGTAGGAAAATATGAATAACAAATTTGAAAGGTTACTGTCTATAGCTATAGATAATATATCCTATGACGATACTGTTTTTATTCGCTCATGCTTAACTGACAGTGGTTATGAAATACGCAGTACAGCCGCTTCTATGATACTTAACTCACCATATTCAGATGAAAACGATATAGAGCTTTTATATAAAATGTGTGATGATGAAGAAGCACTGGTCAGGATTGAAGTGTATGATGCACTCTCCTGTTGTTCAGAAAAATATGTTGCCGACAAGATCAAGTCGGCAATAATATCTGAGGATAATTGTGTATCACGAAACTATGCGATAATTTGCTGGACAGATGTTACAGCAAAAATTACGCAGGATTATGCACAGGAAATTGAATTCATAAAATCAATTCAGAAAAGCAAGCTGATTTGCACTGATCATTGCAGATTAAGCTGTTATTATGCACTTTACAGATTTGGCGAAGCCGGAAGCCTTGAAAGTATGCTTGATTTTTTGAACAGTAATGATTATCATATTCAATGTGCAGTTGTAAATTTTCTTAGCTGTTCTGTCAAATCACAAGATATTCCAACTGTAAATAGTGAGTTGGAAAGAGTTTTGAAAACAAGTCCTGTCAGAGCAGTAGCTGAGACTATTAAGAATTTTCTCAATAAATATTGCATATAAAAAACCGTCAGTTTTATCTGACGGTTTCAGTTTGTCGAAAAAGTCGTTTTTGAAATTTCAAACTAAAAGTTTTTTGGTCCAGCAATTTTTTCAAAAATGCTGGCGGAATCTACTTTGCATGCCTTCAGCACTCGGCAGAGCCTTTGGTCGCTCACCGCAGTGAGCGAAAATTCCATGTCGAAGGCGCATTTACGAGGGGTGAATTGACAAAACAGCCCAGTGGGCTGTTTTTCAAGAGGGGACGCTTTGCAAGAAAAAGCGTCCCCTTACTATCTTTCCTCGTTATTTAAATCTGCCGATTTAATCGGCACAATAATCATAAATGAGGTTTTTCTACAGTCTGAAACCGTCAGTTTTATCTGACGGTTTTTGTTATGATTAAATAAATCATGTATTCTTATCAACCTGATGGAAAGTCTTGAGATTACCGATTTTTTCATTTCTTTCATCAAGTACCTTTTCAATTTCAGACCAGTCAAGTCCCTGATTTGCACAAAGAACCATGATATGATAAAGAAGGTCATTGATTTCGTTCTTTAATTCGTCATTGTCATTGTTTTTTGCGGCAATAACAGTTTCTGTTGCTTCTTCACCGATTTTCTTGCAGATTTTATCTACACCCTTTTCAAAAAGGTAGCAAGTGTAGGAATTTTCCTGTGCTGTACCGTTTTCAAAGGCTGCCTTTCTTTGCTTTATAACTTCAAAAATTTCTTCATAAACTGACATTTTATTCGTCCTCCTCATTATACATTTCATTAAAGAAACAGCTGTACTTTCCTGTATGACAGGCAACACCTGTCTGTTTTACATTTACAAGCAGTGTGTCATTATCGCAATCACCATAAATGCTTAATACTTTCTGCAAGTGTCCCGAAGTAGCACCCTTGTTCCAGTATTCCTGTCTTGAACGACTCCAGAACCATGTATATCCTGTTTCAAGTGTCTTTTTCAGACTTTCCTTATTCATATAGGCAAGCATCAAAACCGTCTTTGTATCCACCTCATAGCAGATGGCAGGGATAAGCTCACCTTTTTCAAAAAATTTGTCAAGGTCGTTTAAATCGACTTTTATTTTTGACATTTTTTCACCTTCTCTTATCATTATATTCTAAGGATTACTTACATGCGTAAAACCAATTATCCATAATCTTTTCTACGTAAATATTACTCTCATCAAATTCAGGAGAATTTACAAAATCCGGTTTTTTATTGTATGGAGAATAAATAAATGAACATCTTCCATTATTTATTCCAAATGAAACGAAATCATCATTTACGTATAAGTATTCTAATCCATGATGGTCTAATCTGAATACAGATTTAACATCAGAAAATATCTGTTTTTGTTCTTGTGTCATTGAATAACAATAGTGCCCGTCGTTATTATAACAAAACAGCTTATTATTGTCAATATCAACACTAAATAGCCAGACATCATTATCATCTGTACTTTCTTTATGATAATCCATGCATATGTTTGCCGCTGATTCAAACCTATCCTGATTTTCAGCAAGTATAGATTTATCATAAGAGATTGGAGGTCCATATGAGATTATCAAAAAGATAGCTATGACTATAGTCAATAATGCAATAAAGGATATTATAATAAAACATTTCTTTTTCTTCATAAAAATAATCCTTTATTTAATTTATCTCATAATAATGCCTTTATTACGGCAGTAATCCTTAACCTCACCAACTGTCAGTTCCTTAAAATGGAAAAGTGAAGCTGCTAAGGCAGCAGTAGCACCTGTTTTTTCAAATACTTCTGCAAAATCGTTTATCTTACCTGCTCCACCGCTTGCGATAACAGGGATGTTTACAGCCTTGCACACAGCGTCGAGCATGTCAATATCAAAACCGGCCTTTGTACCATCTGCATCAATTGAGTTAAGGCAGATTTCACCTGCACCAAGCTGTTCTATTCTTTTTACCCATTCGATAAGGTCAAGCTTCATGTCAACACGTCCGCCGTTTATGTAAACTGTCCACTTATTGTCTGCAATTTTTTTTGCATCAATACCAACACATATACACTGGCTTCCGAAAATGTCCGCACCATCATGGATAAGCTGTGGATTTTTTACAGCCTGTGAGTTTACTGATACCTTGTCCGCACCAGCTCGGAGTGTTTCTCTTATATCGTCAACTGTGGTAATACCACCGCCCACAGTAAGCGGTACAAATACTTTTTTTGCCGTTTCCCTTACAACGTCAAGGAACACTCCTCTGCCCTCGTATGATGCTGTAATATCATAAAATACTATTTCATCAGCACCCTGTCTGTTGTACTCCTCAGCAGATTCAACAGGGTCGCCTACATCTTTTATGCCTTCAAAATTAACACCCTTTACAACCTTGCCGTTTCTCACGTCAAGACAGGGAATAATTCTTTTTGCAAGCATTTTCAAACCTCCTTTTTTAGTTTAATTTGCACACCATTATATATTCTTCTTCGTTTTCGTCAACTATTTCAAAACCGACCTTTTTATACATTTTAACTGCATAATTAGCCTTTTGAACTGCAAGTGAAGCCTGTTTGTAATTTTCCGATTTAAGCAAATCTATCATTGATTTCATCAGAGCTGTACCAATACCCTTGTTTCTGTATTCGGGATAGATTGAAATGGCAAATGACGGAGTTTCATCATCAATATGACCGTAATCATTCATAATACGAACCCATACAGCACCCACAATCTTTTCATCAACTTCAGCAACAAGACAAAAATCCCCTTTTTGTTTTCCGAAATCAGTTACATATACCTGTAATTCCGGCTGATTTATTATATCCCTTGGGGGTACTTCAACACCCTTAGGAATGAAAATCGCTTCATAAAGAAAATCATTCAATATGCTGTATTCAGATTCTTTTATTTTTCTGATATTATAATTCATACACTATTCCTTTGTGCGCTCAACAGTT
The DNA here is from genome assembly GCA_015066715.1 of Ruminococcus sp. Lineage (GTDB taxonomy): Bacteria > Bacillota > Clostridia > Oscillospirales > Ruminococcaceae > Porcipelethomonas. The sequence goes on from SVNU01000012.1 coordinate 10,293, forward strand.
CTGATTGGATGTCTGATAACAGTTTTCCATTTTTCAGGCGGTACTTTTCTTGCATCAGACATATAAATTTCATGATGCAACCTATGTTCATTCATGTCATTTACATATCCGTTTTGCTCTAAATAAGCATCCATTAATGCAACTGTTTTCGGCTCATCATCAAATGAACCCAAATGCATAATCTGTACACACAAACCTTCTTCAATTGTCAGAAATTCTGCTGATGAACAATCAATTTTCTTCTTTTTGGTTGCTGTTTGAACTGCCCAGTCAAAATCAGCTTCTGAAACAAAATCCGGTAAACGAATTACGGAAATCCAGTTAAAAGCAGACTTGTCGGTATAATCAATACCATCAACATTATCCTGCCACCAAAATCCCTCAAGTGGTGGGACAACATATTTAAAAAAGCCGTTTATTTTATAGTCGGTCTTATAACTCATTCGTAATGTATATGCAACAGCATACAGAATACCAATCGCCTGTTTATATGCCCCATCCTCTTCGTTCGGATCACCCTTGCCTCTGACAGCAACATAATTCATTTTTGGAATATTAACAATTTGAGGTTTGTTTTTGGGCATATAAAATTCTTTATATTCCTTTTTGAAATCAAATGCCATAATTCCCTCTTAAATTATTGATTTCCTGCACACTCAACAGCTTCTCTCAAATCAAGAGTACCCTTATAGATAGACTTTCCACAGATTGTGCCGTAAAGACCAAGTTCCTTACAAGCTTTGATGTCTTCAATTGTATGTACGCCGCCACTTGCTATAATACAGCACTCACCGTTTGTAGCCTTTGAAAGCTCTGCAAGCTGCTGAGTATTTACACCTGAAAGTGTGCCATCCTTTGAGATGTCTGTAACGATGAAATATTTCACGCCTATTTTTATCATTTCTTTTGCAAGGTCAATATAATTTACGTCTGATGCCTCAAGCCAGCCCTCAGTTGCAACCATACCGTCCTTTGAGTCAATACCGACAGCAATTTTTTCACTGCCGAACTTTTCCACTGCGTCCTTTACGAGCTGAGGATTTTTAAGTGCCGCAGAACCGATAATAACTCTTGAAATCCCCATTGAGAGGTATTCTTCAATAGTTTCAATGTTTCTGATGCCGCCGCCAACTTCTACTTTAAGTGAAGTTTTTTCAGCAACGTCCTTGTAAATCTTTGTGTTTACAGGTCTGCCCTCTTTTGCGCCGTCAAGGTCAACCATGTGAATCCATGTTGCACCTGCATCCTCAAAGCCTTTTGCAGTTTCCATATAGTCTGCCGCAACCTTTTCTACTGTGGAAAAATCTCCCTTGAAAAGTCTTACACAGTTTCCGTCCTTTATATCAATAGCAGGTAAAATAATCATTTTATAAGTCCTCCGAAGTTCTTCAGAATTTTAAGACCTGTTTCGCCACTCTTTTCAGGGTGGAACTGTGCTCCGAAGATTGTATCTCCGTTAAACACAAGAGCAGGAACTCTGCCGCCGTATTCTGAATATGCACAGATGTTTTCATCCTTACATTCAGCCTTATATGAATGAACAAAATAAACAAAGCTGTCCTTATCAAGATTTGATACAAGCGGACATTCATTTAAAATCTCAAGCTTATTCCAGCCCATGTGCGGAATTATAAGGTCTTTTTCTTCCATTTTCTTAACACTGCCCGGAATAAGACCAAGTCCGTCACATTCTTCAAATTCATAGCCTTTTTCAAAAAGCAGCTGCATTCCAAGACATATTCCAAGAAACGGCTTTTTATACGCCTGCTCCTTGATAGTATCTATAAGACCACTTTTTTCAAGCATCTTCATTGCCGCAGGATATGCACCTACACCCGGAAGAATTATAGCATCAGCATTCTCTATGTCCTCTTTTTTACCTGTGAGAACAGAATCAAAACCGAGGTAGTCGAGAGCATTTTTAACGCTGAAAATATTTCCTGCACCGTAATCTATTACTGCAATCATCTTATAATGTTCCTTTCGTAGAAAGTGTTTCACCGTTTTCAAGCGGCTTTACTGCCATTTTAAGTGCGTGTGCAACAGCCTTGAACAAGGCTTCACATTTATGGTGGTCGTTTGTGCCATAAACCATATTCAGATGAAGTGTTATTCCTGCATTGAATGCAAACGCTCTGAAAAATTCCTCTGTAAGACATGCGTCATACTGTCCTATCATCTGATTTGTAAATTCGCCGTTAAACACCAAAAAAGGTCTGTTGCTTATATCAAGTGAACAGAATGACAACGCCTCATCCATAGGAATATACGCTGAACCATATCTTGCAATACCTGATTTGTCACCAAGTGCCTTAGAGAGTGCCTGTCCCAGAACAATACCTGTATCTTCAACAGAGTGGTGAGCGTCTACATACAAATCGCCTGTACACTTGATATTCATGCTTATTCCGCTATGCTTTGAAAGTGCTGTCAGCATATGGTCAAAAAAGCCTATTCCTGTATTAATATCAGAAACACCCTTATTGTCAAGTTTTACTTCTACTGTAATCTGTGTTTCCTTTGTTTTTCTTTCAACAATACCAGTTTTCATAGATAAACCTTTCTATTTAAGAATTTTCTCAAGCGCCTGCACAAAGCATTCCATTTCCTGCGGAGTACCGACTGTAATTCTGAGATAATCAGAAATTCTCGGCTTGTTCCAGTAACGTACAAAAATCTTATTTTCCTTGAGTTTCTCAAAAATTTCAGATGCTTTCATTGTCTTATGTTTTGCGAAAATAAAGTTACTTTTTGTATCGGTAAACTCAAAGCCAAGTCGTGAAAGTTCCTTTTTGGTATTTTCACGGGTTTCAATAATTCTGTTTACAGTATCCTCAAAATACTTCTTATCCTTTACCGCTTCTGCGCCGCAAAGCTGTGTTATCGGATTCATTGTATATGAGTTTATTGAGAATTTTACATCATTCATAAACTTTATAAGCTTTTCGTTTCCCACAGCAAAACCAATTCTCATTCCAGCCATAGAGCGTGACTTTGAAAAGGTCTGGATTACAAGCAGGTTATCATATTTATCCACAAGCTCAAGACAGCTTTTACCCCCAAAGTCGATATACGCTTCATCTATCATTACTATGGAATCCGGATTTGACTTTATAATATCCTCTATCATTTCAATACTTTCAAGAACACCTGTCGGAGCATTAGGGTTCGGAAAGATAATACCGCCGTTTTCGCACTTATAATCATCAGGGTTTATTCTGAAATTCTCATCAAGAGGTTTGCACTCATACGGAATTTTATAAACATCAGCCCATACATCATAAAACGAATATGTTATATCGGGAAAAAGTATAGGTTTGTCCGAATTAAAAAATGTCATAAAAGCAATTGAAATAACATCATCTGATCCAACTCCAACAAACACCTGTGATGGTTTTACATTGTAAGCCTCTGCAACAGCATCAACAAGTACTGTTGAATCAGGGTCAGGATAAAGCTTCATTTTATCCTCATTGAAATTATCGAGAATATTCCTAACCGCAGGACACGGCGGATAAGGATTTTCATTTGTGTTAAGCTTTATAATATCCTCATCCTTTGGCTGTTCACCCGGTGTATAGGGTACAACCTTTCTTACATTTTTTTCCCATGAAAAAGTAGTATTCATATCAAATGTCCCTTTTTAACTTATTCAAATCTTACCTTAATAGCATTTGCGTGAGCTGTAAGACCTTCTCTTTCAGCAACAAGGACAATATCATCCTTTGCTTCTCTGAGTGCTTCTTCTGTATAGTAAATATAGCTTGAACGCTTGATAAAGCTTGAAACCGAGAGCGGTGAGAAAAATCTTGCAGTACCGCTTGTAGGAAGAACGTGATTTGGACCTGCATAGTAGTCACCAAGCGGCTCAGAAGCATAATTTCCGAGGAAAACTGAACCGGCATTATCAAGCTTTCCGATATATTCTGTCGGATTTTTCATAAGTACTTCAAGATGTTCAGGAGCAATAGCATTTGCAAGCTCAACAGCACAGTGAGGACAGTCACAGATAATAATCATGCCGTAATCATCAAGAGAAGCTTCAATAATATCCTTTCTTGAAAGGTACTGCATCTGTCTTTCAATTTCTGCAATGGTCTTGTCAGCAATTTCTTCGCTTGTTGTGAGAAGAATTGATGATGCAAGACGGTCATGTTCTGCCTGTGACATGAGGTCAGCTGCGATGAATTTCGGGTCTGCTGTTTCGTCAGCCATAACAAGTATTTCGCTCGGACCTGCAATCATGTCAATATCAACCTGTCCGTACAGAAGTTTTTTAGCTGTAGCCACATAAATGTTACCGGGACCTACAATCTTGTCAACCTTAGGAATTGATTCAGTACCATATGCAAGAGCTGCAACAGCCTGTGCACCGCCTGTAAGGAATACTCTGTCAACACCGCAGATAGCAGCTGCTACCAAAATATCCTTATTTGGTGTACCATCCTTGAGTGGAGGTGTTACCATAATAATTTCCTTAACTCCTGCAATTTTTGCAGGAACAGCATTCATAATAACGCTTGAAGGATATGCAGCAGTGCCCCCCGGAACGTAAAGTCCGACTCTTTCAAGTCCCCTTACTCTCTGTCCAAGCATTACGCCATTGTCCTTTGACATCATAAAGCCATTTTCTCTCTGACGGTTATGAAATTCAGCAACATTTTCCATAGAGTTTAAGAGAGCATTTACAAAATCCTCATCTGCTTCATCAAGAGCATCATTAATAACATCCTGCGGTACTTCATAATACTGCGGCAGACTGCCGTCAAATTTCAAAGTATAGTCGTTTACAGCCTTGTCGCCATTTTCCTTAACATTATCAATTATTTCATTTACAACCTGCTCTACCTTTTTATTTGTTTCGCCGCTGCGTTTTTTAAGACTCTCAAGAAATTCTATTTCATCTTTACCGTTTGCATAAATCTTCTTTATCATTTTAAATTCTCCTCTATAATATTAATAAGGTCTTCAATTTCTTTCTGACGAAGCTTCAGACTAACTGTATTTACAATAAGTCTTGCTGAAATCGGAACAATATCCTCAATAACCTCAAGGCCGTTTTCCTTGAGTGTTGTACCTGTTTCAACGATATCCACAATACCATCCGAAAGCTCAAGCAGAGGCGCAAGTTCAACAGAGCCTTCAATCTTTACAATGTCGATATCCATACCCTTACTTTCAAAAAATGTTCTTGCAACATTTGGATATTTTGTGGCAATTGTCTTTACTCCATAGCCTTCATAAAAATCAGTACCCTTCTTAACTGCAAGTGCAAATTTGCATTTTCCGAAGCCCAAATCAACAAGCTCAAAAAATTTTCCGCTCATTTCGATTATGGTATCTTTTCCGACAACACCCATATCACACACGCCGTGTTCTACATAGGTGATAACATCATTTGCTTTTGCAAGTACTACTTCAATGTCAGCATTTTTAACAGGCAGAATAAGCTTTCTTCCCTTATCTCTGATAGCACTGCAGTCAAATCCTGCTTTTTCAAGAAGTCCAACAGTGTCCTTTTCAAGTCTGCCCTTTGTAAGAGCTATTCTGAGTGGTTTTGACATTTATTCTGCCTCCTTTACGTTTTCATCAGCTATAATAAGTTTTGAGATGTTTCTTTCCCTGCAGTATGCCCGTGTTTCGTCAAGTGTTTCGAATAATGACATTTCGATGATTTTACCATCTTTTCGTAAACTATCTGCAAGCTCAAGTGCTTTCATTTCATATCCGCATTCAGCAAATACAACAGCATCAACAGTCTTTGACTCAACTGCTGTATTTTTTATTTCAACATCTGTAAAAGCATCAACATTTACAGCAAATCCGACAGCCGGTACATCATATCCAAAGTCCCTGATAAGCTTGTCATAACGACCGCCTGAAAGAACCTCATCACCATATCCTTCAAGGTATCCCTTAATTATAACGCTTGTATAATAGTCGGTTCTGTTTACCATACCAAGGTCAACAGTAAGCGTTCCGCTGCCAATAATCTTTGAGATTTTTTTATATAAATCCTTGAGATTTGAAAGAATAGCATCAATTTTTTCATCAGAAAAGAGCTTTGAAGTCTTTTCAAAGATTTCTTCTCCGCCAAAGAGACGCGGAAGTTTTTTAAGAGCATGAGTAATTTCGTTTTTACCTATAGAATCAAGGAAATCATTAAGAGCAGGATAATTCTTGGTTTCTATATAATTTCTTATAATTTCCTTATTCTCATCATCAGTATCAAGCTTGTTCACAAGCTCTCTGAAAAGTCTAACATCACCTATCTCAAGAGAAAAGCTTTTTGAGGCGCTTGATGCAAGAACTTCAATTGCAGTGGAAATTACTTCAAGGTCAGCCATTTCAGCAGATGAACCTATAAGCTCAATACCTGTCTGCATAGTTTGTGTTCTTCTTCCCTTTAATGATGGTGCCATATTAAATACACTCTGATTATAGTAAAGGCGCATAGGAAGTGGTGTTTCTTTAAGACGTGTTGCTACAATTCTTGCAATTGGAATTGTGTTATCGGGTCTTAACGCTATAAGCCTGCCCTTTGAATCTGTAAGCTTAAAGAGCTTTTCCTGCGGAAAGTATTCGGAATTATGATTAAATACATCATAAAATTCTACTGCAGGAGTAATAAGTTCATTGTAGCCTCTTTGATTAAAAATGTTATGTATCTTTTTCTGAACTGATTGTCTTATTATACATTCATCGAACAGAAGGTCTTTTGTACCTTCCGGAGTTATCAGGTCATATTTTTTCATAAAATTCTCCTTATTGTTTATTTACTTTAGTGCGCTAACATGATAATATGATAACAAAATATTCTGAAAAAGTCAAGTTAAAACAGTGACATCTGACTTGTTTTAGGCAAACTTCCCAATGCCCCCATTGATTCCAGTGCTTCAATTGTTGTTTTTGACGCACCACTGTTAGTCTGAAGCTCTTCAACAGATATAAAATCCTTTTTCTGAGCCGCCTCATAAAGCTTTACAGCCGCATTTTCTCCAACACCAGATATAGCATTAAAAGGTATTCGTATTTTTCCGTCTTCAATCAGATATTTTGTAGCATGAGACTTATAAATATCAACAGGAAGAAAATCATAGCCTCTTGACATCATTTCGTTAATGATAAGTAAAAGGTCATATGTATCCTTTTCCTTTGCGCTTTTATCGTTGCCTTTCTGGCGTAATTCTTCAATTTTGTTTCGGACTGAATTCAGTCCGTTTATTACCGTCTGAATATCAAAATCTGCACCTCTTGTGGTAAAGTATGTAGAATAGAACTCAAGTGGCTTATAGAGTTTAAACCAGCCAAGCTTAATTGCAGCAATTACATAAGCTGCGGCATGTGCTTTCGGGAACATATACTTAATTTTAAGACAGCTTTCTATATACCATTCCGGAACGTTATGTTCTTTAAGCATTTGTACAATTTCCGGAGTAAAGAATTTAGGCGCTTTACCTTTTCGTGTAAACTCCATTATATTAAATGCCATTTTGGATTCAACACCCTTATATATCAGATATGTCATGATACTGTCACGAGTACCTATAACATCGGAAATTGTACATATATTCTGGTCAATAAGGTCCTTGGCATTTCCAAGCCATACATCAGTACCATGGGAAAGTCCCGAAATCTGCAAAAAGTCACTGAATTTTGTAGGTTTAGCGTCAATAAGCATCTGAATAGTAAAACCTGTACCCATTTCAGGAATTCCAAGACTGCCGGTTTTGCAGTAAATTTCATCTTCTGTAACGCCGAGAGGTTCGCAGGAAGTACACATTTTTATTACTTCAGGGTCAGCGCCAGGCACATCCTTGATTTTCATTCCGGTTAAATCCTCAAGATGCTTGTACAGAGTCGGTACAACATGTCCAAGTTCATCAAGCTTTAAGATAGTATCGTGAAGTGAATGGAAGTCAAAATGTGTTGTTACAACTCCTGATTCTTCCGATTCGGCAGGATGCTGAATAGGAGTGAAGTCGTAAACCTCATAATCAGACGGTACAACAACCATTCCTCCCGGATGCTGTCCTGTTGTTCTTTTAACTCCTGTACATCCAACTGAAAGTCTGTTTTCTTCTGCCGGATTTGCGGATTTACCTGTTTCATCAAGATAATGCTTGGCGTATCCAAATGCTGTTTTTGCCTGCACACCACTTATTGTACCCGCTTTAAAAACGTTCTTTGGTCCGAAGAGTTCTTCTGTATATCTGTGAGCAAAGCTCTGATACTCATTAGAAAAGTTCAGGTCGATATCAGGCGCTTTATCACCGTCAAAGCCAAGAAAGGTTTCAAACGGAATGTCGTGCCCCTCACGAATCATATCAACTCCGCATTTCGGACAGTTTTTCTGCGGCAGGTCAAATCCCGAACCAAATGAACCGTCTGTAATAAATTCACTGTATTTACAGTCAGGGCAAACATAGTGGGGGGCAAGTGGATTAACCTCAGAAATACCTGCCATCGAGGCAACAAAGGAAGAACCTACAGAGCCTCGTGAACCAACTAAATAACCGTTTTCTTCCGAATTCCATACAAGCTTCTGCGCAATAATGTAAAGCACTGAAAATCCATGCTTGATAATAGATGAAAGTTCTCTGTCAAGGCGCTTTTCAACAATTTCCGGAAGTGGATTACCATAAATGCTTTCTGCTCTTTCATGGGTTATTCTTATAAGATCTTCCTGCGCTCCCGGAAGGTCTGGCGTAAATGTACCTTTTGGAATAGGACGTACGGTTTTTTCAATCATATCAGCTATCAGATTTGTATTTTCCACAACAACCTCATACGCCTTTTTCTCACCAAGATACCTGAATTCTTCAAGCATTTCCTCAGTTGTACGCAGATAAAGAGGCGGCTGATTTTCAGCGTCCTTAAATCCGTTGCCTGTCATGAGAATCTTTCTGAAAATGCTGTCCTCCTTATCCATAAAATGCACATCACAGGTAGCACATACAGGAATACCCAGTTTTTCTCCAAGGGCAACAATTTTTTTATTGTAATTTTCAAGATCCTTAACCGAATCGGCAGTGCCGTTTCTTATCATAAACTCGTTGTTCATGACCGGTTGTATTTCAAGATAATCATAAAATTTCGCAAGTTCTTCAATTTCCTTTTTCGGACGCTTATCAAGAATTGCTCTGAACAACTCCCCTGCTTCACATGCACTTCCGAAAATCAGTCCTTCTCTGTGTTTAAGCAGCTGCGATTTAGGCATGAGCGGCTTTTTGTAGAAGCAGTCAATCTGACTGTAGGAAATAAGCTTATAAAGGTTTTTAAGACCAACGCTGTTTTTTACAAGTATAATCTGGTGATAGGATTTAAGTTTTTTAACATCAATTTTATTTACCTTTGTATTTAAATCCGCAAATATTTCAACATTATTATCTCTTACAAGGCGCTCCATAAGAGTAAGGAAAATTTTTGCTAAAATCATAGCATCATCACATGCACGGTGATGTTCAAATTTTCCCAGCTTTAAATGCTTTGCGACTGTATCCAGCTTATGTCTCGAAAGCTCCGGAAGCATTGCACGGCACATTATAAGGCTGTCGATTGATGAGTATTCATGCGGTATGTCATGCCGTTGACATACTGCGTCAATAAAGGAATTATCAAATCTTGCATTGTGTGCCACCATAACAGGATTTTCACCACAGAATTCAAGAAACTGCTTTACAGCCTCCGCTTCCTTTGGAGCATCTGCAACCATTTGATTGGTTATACCGGTAAGCTCGGTAATATTCTCCGGAATCGGTTTTTCAGGATTTACAAATATATTAAAGCTGTCTACAACACGTAAGTTTTTGATTTTTACAGCACCGATTTCCGTGAGTCTTTCAGTATCAACATTCAGCCCTGTTGTTTCAACGTCATATATTATTATTTCCTCGTTAATGCTTCTTGTATCGTCTTTATTTATAATATTTACAGGATTTATATCGTTAACCACATAAGCTTCACATCCATAAATAACCTTAAAGTCATCAAGACCTGATACGGTATTCATAGCATCAGGAAACGCCTGCGCCACACCGTGGTCAGTAATTGCAATCGCCTTATGTCCCCAGGATGCAGCACGCTTGATAAGAGTTGCAGCATCAGTAACCGCATCCATAGCAGACATAGCCGTATGCATATGAAGCTCAACACGCTTTTTAGGCGCATTGTCCGTTCTCATTTTTTTCTTTACAGTTGTGATAGCACGTGGTCTGACAGTAATATCCCTTGAAAACTCGTCATATTCAATATCACCGTACACAAGAACTGTACTTCCCTTTTTCAGATTTTTCACAGGGAAATCATCCTTTTGCGGGTCATAGAAAAATTTCATCAGAACAGAACCTGTATAGTCAGTAATATAATATGTGTAGATTTCCTTACCTGTTTTGGTTGTTTTAGTATCAGCCTGGTCGAATATATCTGCTAAAAGTGTAACCTTTCTGTTAAGCTGCGTACAGGCCTGTGCAATAGAAATCGGAGGTTGCCTGATATTTTTCCCCATTATAATTTCAGCAGAATCAGGAATAATTTCAATGGCTGAATTGCTGTCAAATGTTACAGGCTCTGCAGTTTCCTGCAAAGCTGCTGCATATTCTGAACCGGAAACGGGCTGAACAGCCTGAACCGGTTGTGAATCCGGCAGGACTTCATTGGATTTTTCTGACTTTTCAAGGGAAAGACTTGCCTCGTAATCCTCCAGTTCCTTTTCGTACCTTTGGGCATCGACTGACAGTTCTCCCGTAAGCTGTGTTTTTATATCAAGATTAAATTCCTGCTTTATGAGAGCTGAAAATTCATTGCAGAAATTTGCCTTCATAAGAAGGTCATATCCACCGTTTTTAAGGGTGATTGTAATAAGTCCGTCTGCATAACTTACATCCGAACCATCAAGAAACCCATTTACTACAGCAAGCTTTCTTTTAAGCTTAGCTATAAGTTCACTGTAATATTCAATAGTAAACATTTCCGGAGAATAGGCGCAATGGAGATTTATTCTGTTAAGATTAAAAAATCTTTCAAGATTTTTTTCAAAAGCAATAACATCATTATATGGTATAAGCTTATTGAATTTCACATAAAAGGAAATTTGTGTAAGCTCTGCTGAATATGTAATCTTATAAATATTTCCGTTTTGCACTGTTTCCGGAACATTTAATGTGTACTCGCTTAAAAAATCTCCGAGTCTTATTTCAGTCATTTTACTCTCCGTTTCTGTTTAATTTTCTTTACTATAAAGTATATTTGATAGAAAAAGCATATGTTAAAAACAGGTATGCAATAAAAACCATAGTAGGTAAATGAATAGCAGAATTCGTCCCATCCGTACAGCATGTATGTATAAGGCTCAATCATACCATAATGCAGACGTCCTGTAATTGCATGATACAACGACAAACCTATTACAGCCAGAAGTGGTATAAATGATAATATAAACCATAGTGTTAATGGCAGTTTGTTATTTTTGTAATTCATTTTAACACTTCCTATTGCTCATTCGGAACAAACTCTACATCATCATAAACATCAAAAAACAAAATTCTGACTTCTGTTCCGATATTATATCCGTCAACTCCGTCTTTTGTGAACATCGAATGACGTTCTGTGATACCGTATAGAATTGCTGAGTATACAACAGTACCACCGTCATCACATTCCATTTTAATTGGAATAAGCATAATAAATAACAGTATTATTATCGATATAACTTTAATTTTCTTTTTCATAGATTAAACCTTTATTGCTCATCCGGAACAAACTTCACATCATCATAAACATTAAAAAACAAAATTCTGACTTCTGTTCCGATATTATATCCGTCAACTCCGTCTTTTGTGAACATCGAATGGCATTTTGTGATACCGTATAGAATTGCTGAATATTTTATTGTGCCGCCGTCTTTCAGTTCGGTTTTTATCGAAATAAGCATAATCAAAAATAAGACAATTACAGCTGTAACTGTTATTTTCTTCCTCAAAGCTTTTCAATCTCCTTTAAAAGCTCGGGAACAATATCTTCTTCGGAAATTTTACGGAGAACTTCACCTTTTTTGAATAATACGGCACACTTATCCCCACCTGCAATTCCGATATCGGCTTCCCTTGCTTCACCCGGACCGTTTACAATACAGCCCATTACGGCAACCTTTATATTTTTATCAATATCCTTTACGGCTTCTTCAACCATACATGCCGCTTTTACAAGGTCAATTCGTGTTCTGCCGCAGGTCGGACAGGAAACAATCTCAACACCGCTTCCCTTTCCTACTGCTTTTAAAATATCCTTTGCGGCATAAATTTCACGAACAGGGTCACCTGTGAGAGATACTCTTATTGTTTCGCCAATATCATCACATAAAAGCGAGCCTATGCCTGCCGCAGATTTTATAATACCCATTCTCTCAGTACCTGCTTCGGTTACACCAAGGTGAAGCGGATAGTTACACTTCTGTGCGGCTAAACGATAGCTTTCGAGCATTGTTTTAACATTGGATGACTTGATTGAAATTACAATATCATTAAAATCAAACTTTTCCAATAACTCTACATGGTAAAGCGCACTTTCCACCAGAGCTTCAGCTGTCGGTGTCTGATATTTTTCAAGAATATGCTTTTCAAGTGAGCCGGAGTTTACCCCTATTCTTATAGGAATCCCCTTGTTTGCACATTTGTCAACTACCTGCTTTACCCTGTCCATATCACCGATGTTTCCGGGGTTAATTCTGATTTTGTCAATACCCGCATCTGCTGCGGCAAGTGCCAGTCTGTAATCAAAATGAATATCTGCAACAAGAGGAATATTTACCTTTTCTTTAATTGCCGGAATAAGCTTTACAGCATCCATATCAGGAATAGCAGCTCTTACTATATCACAACCTGCTTTTTCAAGTTCAACCGACTGCTGTACGCTTCCCTCAATATCGTCCGAACGCTTATTAAGCATCGACTGAATATATATTTTTTCACTGCCTAAAACGCAGTTTCCAACCTTAACTTTTCTTATATTTCTCATAGCTTTCTACCTTATCAATTTTAAAATATCATTAAATGTAACAGCAACAATCAAAAGCATAACCAGCGCAAGACCTATCAGATTTACTATACCCTCATGCTCCGGTTTTATCGGCTTTCTTCTTATTGCTTCTATAATTAAAAAGAGTATCCGTCCACCATCAAGACCCGGTATCGGAAGAAGATTCATTATACCAAGATTTACGGAAATAATTATTGTGAGACTCATAAGTGACATTGCCGATTCCTTAAATGTCTCACCAGAAGCAGCTGCATCACCGATTGCGTCAACAACCCCTACCGGACCTGACATTTCCTCAAATCCGTATTTCCCTGTAACAAGGTCTATAAGAGAAACCCATATAAGACGTGTTGTTGATACAGTATTTTTGAATGAGTAACCAAGCACATTAAGCGGATTTTTTTCAAGTCCTTTTATATAAAAATCAGCTTTTGAACCGTTATTTTCATCATAGAATTTTACATTGTCAAGCTTTACTTCCTCACCATCACGTTCAACGACAACGCTGTGAGTTCCGTTTTTATGGGAGTTTAACTGATAGCTAATATCAGCAGGAGTGAGAATCCACATATCATTAAGCTCTTTTATTATATCACCTTCACGTAATCCGCTTTCATAGCTTTCAGACGAAATCAAACCATCAGAGCCTGTGTGAAAAGCTTTAATCTGTGTTGTGGGTACTGCACTTGATGTACATGTTAAAGCTACTGCCACTATAAATCCCAGAACAAGATTCATGAAAGGTCCGGCAAAAAAAACAAGAAATCGTTGCCAGACAGGTTTACTTGCAATGGAACGCTCACTGTCACTTGAGGCATAATCACCAAGCTCTTTTTTGGAAACAGCATCTGTTTCTTCGCCTTCCATAGCACAGAATCCACCTATAGGCAGAATTCTGAGTGAATATTCTGTTTCTCCGATTTGTTTGCCGATAAGCTTCGGACCCATACCAACTGCAAATTTCAAAACTCTTATTCCGCAGAGCTTTGCGGCAATAAAGTGTCCGAACTCATGTACAAAAATGATAATTCCGAAAATAAGAATAGCAATAATATATTTCATAATGCCTCCAGTGAAAATATTTTTCCCCAATTACCTGACAAATGATTTATTGACAAAATCCCTTGCTTCCTGATCCCATTTAACAACATCATCATATGTTTTTATTTCCTGATATTCAAATACATCAAGCGTTTTTTCCACAATTCTGCCTATATCTGTAAATTTAATTTTACCATCAAGAAACAGTCTGACTGCTTCTTCATTTGCGCCGTTTACAATACATGGATACGCACCGCCACGTTTTATAGCTTCTATACAAGCTGAAAGACATCTGAATGTTTTATAGTCAGGATTGTCAAAGGTAAGTGTTCCGTATTCTGTAAGACTCAGAGGCTTGCAGTCACACTCAACACGTTCCGGATACATAATCGCATACTGAATAGGAATCTTCATATCAGGACATCCAAGCTGTGCAATAACAGAATTATCCGCATATTCAACCGCTGAATGAATAACACTCTGCCTGTGAACAATTATTTCAATTTCTTCTGGATTTAAGTCAAACAGCCACTTTGCTTCAATAAACTCAAGACCCTTATTCATAAGTGTAGCAGAATCAATTGTAATTTTATTACCCATGCTCCAGTTTGGATGATTAAGAGCCTGTTCTATTGTTACATCTTCAAGTTCATTTTCGGTTTTTCCGAAGAAAGGCCCTCCGGAAGCTGTAAGAATAATCTTTTTAAGCTGTGAGCGCTTATTGCCCTGCAGGCACTGGAAAATAGCTGAATGTTCGCTGTCAACCGGATAAATATTGACATTCATTTCCCTTGCAAGCTTCATTACAAGCTCACCGCCCGCAACGAGAGTTTCCTTGTTTGCAAGTGCAACGTCCTTACCTGCGCTTATAGCACGCAGCGTCGGATAAAGTCCGACCATACCCACTACGGAATTGAGTATCATACCACTGTTTTTATCAGTGACAATTTCACAAAGCCCTGACATTCCGGTAATAACTCTTACGCCCTTTCCTACAAGTAATTCTCTTAATTTGTCCGCTAATTCTTCCTTATAAATGCAAGCCACAAAAACATTGTTCTCAATGCACTGCTTTGCCAGAAGCTCATAATTGCTATGTGCTGCAAGTGCATATATTTTTATACCATTTTTTCTTGCAACCTCAATCGATTGTGTACCAATTGAACCGGTTGACCCCAAAATCGAAATATATCTTGTCATTTTTATTTTATGCTTCTTTATAAAGCATAATACCCGCCTTTCTGTTTTTCATAAAAACGGGGCTGTAACAAGCCCCGTAAATACGCAGTTATTTATAAATGTTAAAAACTGTGAGAAATGCATAAAGGAATGGAGCAACAAATATAACACTGTCAAAACGGTCCATCAGACCACCGTGACCGGGCATAATATTACCATAGTCCTTTATACCGCACTGTCTTTTTAATATTGAAGCCGATAAATCACCAATTGTTCCGACTACAGCAAGAAGCATTCCGAGAATGCACACTGCAAAATAGTTAACTGATATTCCATCAAGTAAAAACTTTGCACAGAAGAAATTTATCAGTACAAATAAAAGCCCTGTTACAAGTATTCCACCAACAAATCCCTCAATTGTTTTCTTTGGACTGATTTCAGGGCAAAGCTTGTTTTTCCCAAGAAATGTTCCTACAAAATATGCAGCAGAATCGGCAATCCATGCACCGCAAAGTCCCATAATAAGGTATATAAGACCAAGAACTCCCGTTCCTTCTTCTGCAAGCATCATCTGAAGCTCACCATAATCATAAAGCTGCACCAATGTAGTCATTGCATTTGAAATAAGTAAGGTGCATGCAATCATAACAAGTGCTTTTACTGATTTTATATGCTTGTGATACCAGATATTACCCATAAAAACAAATATTACATATACAAATGTTGCCAGAAATACATACTTTGTTCTTACTAAAAACGGCAATGCCAAAGCATAAATCATTGATGGAAAGCTTATAATGTAAATCTTAAAACATTTTACTGCATTTAAAAGTTCATAAAGCATAATCGCCGAAATTGCACCTATTGCTAAATTCAGCACAAATGTATCATGTAAAATAAGTACCACAACAGCAATAACAATTCCTACTGCCGAGGAAATAATTCTTGTAAGCATGCCTATACACCTCCGAATCGTCTTGAACGTTTATTGAATTCTTCAATTGCCTTATCAAGATTTTCAGGAGTAAAATCAGGCCATAGAATATCTGTAAAATACAGTTCTGCATATGCCGACTGCCATATAAGAAAATTTGAAGTTCTCTGCTCCCCGCTTGGTCTTATCATAAGATCAACGTCAGGAACATCAAGGGTATATAAATTAGGTGTGAACATATCTTCTGTAATATCTTCAGGGTTTATTTCACCATCTCTGACCTTCTGAGCAAGAATTTTTGCCGCATGGACAATATCATCCCTGCCGCCGTAGTTTATTGCAAGAAGCATTGTCATTTCACGTCTGTCCTTGGTATCCTCCTCAAGGTCATTCATTTTCTTCTGAAGGTCATCATCAAATATAGTTTTATCACCTAAAAACAGAACTCTTACATCTTCACCGATATAGTTTCTTACATCAACAATATATTCTCTGAAAAGCTCAATTATTGCGTCAACTTCATCTTTAGGACGCTTCCAGTTTTCAGTCGAGAACGCATAAAAGGAAACATTTCTGACACCAATATCCTTGCAGTATCTTGTGATTTTCTTAAATGTCTTAGCGCCTTCCCTGTGACCGAATTTTCTTGGCAGACCACGTTTTTTTGCCCATCTGCCATTACCGTCCATTATAAAAGCTATATGCTCCGGAAGAGTTAATGCCGCTTCCGGAATATTTTCAGTATCTTTCTTTTTCCAAAATAATGCCATTCACTTTACCCCTGATTACAGGCTCATGATTTCTTTTTCTTTATCTGAAACCATTCCATCAATATTCTTGCAGAATTTATCTGTAAGCTTCTGGATATCGTTTTCAAGATCCTTCTGTTCGTCTTCAGTGATTTCGGAGTTTTTCTTCATTTTTTTGAAATCGTCAATAGCGTCTCTTCTGATTGAACGGATTGCAACCTTTGTGTCTTCACCAAGCTTCTTTACTTCCTTACAAAGCTCCTTACGCTTTTCTTCTGTTGGCTGAGGGAATACGAGTCTTATTACCTTACCGTCATTTGTAGGGGTAATACCGATATCTGAAGTTATAATTGCTTTTTCGATAAGCTTGAGTGTTGAAATATCCCATGGCTGAATCATAAGAATTCTTGATTCTGCAACTGAAACGGCCGCCATCTGATTTATCGGAGTTGGCGCACCGTAGTAATCAACCATAGCCTTGTCAAGAACAGCCGGGTTTGCTCTGCCTGCTCTTACTGATGCAAATTCGTTTTCAAGTCTTGCAACAGACTTATTCATTTTTTCTTCTGCCTTTTTAACTCTTTCGTTCATGATTTTATTTCTCCTTTATTATTGTTCCGATATTTTTGCCCATTACTGCGTCATATATGTTATCAGGTCTGCTTAAATCAAATACAAACATAGCCATATCATTGTCACGGCACATTGTTGCAGCTGTACTGTCCATAACACCAAGCTCATTGTTAAGCACATCGCTGAATGTCAGTTCATCATACTTGACAGCATCATCATACTTGTGCGGATCTTTATTATATACACCATCAACCATAGTAGCCTTGAAGAATATATCAGCTTCAATTTCAACTGCACGAAGTGCAGCAGCTGTATCTGTTGAGAAGAACGGATTACCTGTACCGCAGCCAAAGATTACAATTCGGCCCTTCTTCATATGATTAAGTGCCTTGTTTCTTATGTAAGGCTCTGCAACCTGCTGCATTGTGATAGCAGTCTGAACACGTACTTCCATGTCAAGGGATTCAAGTACGTCTGCAATAGCAAGAGCATTGATAGTAGTCGCAAGCATTCCCATGTGGTCAGCTCTTGTTCTGTCCATGCCACCGCTTGAGCGTCCTCTCCAGAAGTTACCGCCGCCTACAACGATACCAAGTTCAACACCTGCCTCAGCACATTTTTTTATGCTTTTACAGATATCTGTAATAATATCATAATTAAGACCAAACTTCTTTTCGCCGGCAAGCGCTTCGCCGGAAAGCTTCAATAATATTCTTTTATATTTAGGTTCCATAGTATACACCTCATTATAAATATTTCTCTATTTATTTTACACTAAAATCACGAAAATGTAAAGTACATTTTCGCAATTTTTATAAAAATATTGAAAATTTTTCTGAAATTTGAAAATGCAAAAGTCTGAGAATAAAATATTCAATTGTTTATTTAAAAATAGCCAGCACTTTCCCGTCTTTACCTCTTATTAAAACATACGGCGTCATACCTGGCGCTCCAATTTTTTTACCGTCTTCAGTTATTCCGGAAGCCGGATTAGGATTTATCATCCACACATCATATTCATCATAGTATTTAACTGTGTAATAAGGATCATCTCTATTATATTTTACATATTCTTCATAGAGTTCAATATATTCTGATTCTATTTTTTCTATATATTCTGCTCCTTCTGTTTCAATCAGAACTTCCCTTGCCTTTATAATCGCATCTTCGTCCGAAAAAATCCTGTCATAAGTTGTTTTTGAAAGTGTTTCAGCATTATCTGTCATATATTCAGCAAGTTCTTCTATTCCTTTTTCATCAAGTATGCTGTATTGGTAAATATCCTGACAGATAAATTCAACAATTTCCTGTTCTGTATAAACTATTGGTTCTGAAAAATCCGTAATTTCCTCCTCGTTATTTTCAGTTTCTGAAATTGAAGTTTCACTTTGTGAATTATCAGATAAAAGCGTTTCTTTTTCTTTATCTGCCATACATCCGCTAAAATTCAAAATAAACGCAGATATTACAATGATTTTTAAAAATTTCTTTTTCATATCTATACCTCATTTTAAATAAACTTCACTTATAAAAATCATATAACGAATCAGCCTAAAAGCACTGTTCCAATACTTCCAAACTTCCATAATAGCTGTTAAAATGCCAGACACCTTTCCATTTTGATAATTCTGCCCATATTAAATTGCCTGTTTCATCATCTATAATTTCTGCAATATATGCACCGCCATATTTAAGCATTCGTTTGGGAATTTCATTTTCATTAAAACTTGTTTTTGACAATTTTATTTCAGAAAGAATTTCACAATTATTTTTCTCAATCCATTTTATTTCTTGCTCAGAATAATTTACATCCAATATGAACTTCATACTTTACCCCTGTTTTTGGATATTAGCACCAAAGCCACTTCTGACAAAATCAAAAGTGGCTTTATATAATTTATTGAATTACTGCTGTGCAAGAAGTGCCTTTATCTTCTGATGCGGGTCAATAACAGTACCGATAGAAACGTCATGGTTGATTGAAGCAATAAAGTATGAAACATACTTTGAAACGTCAACTTCATGGAACCATGGTCTTTCAAGAAGCTCAGGTGAACGGTATGTAAGATTTGTACCGAATACGCCTGAAATATAGCCTTCTTCATAAGCCTTGTCAAACTTTTCAAGACCGTTTGTAAAAAGACCGTATGTACAGTACGCAAAGAATCTTCTTGCCTTTTTAGCCTTTAATGCATAAGCAATGTCAAGAACTGATTCACCTGATGAAATAATATCATCTGCAACAAAAACGTCCTTGCCTTCCATTGAGTTGCCAAGATATTCGTGAGCAACAATAGGATTGCGTCCATCAACAATTCTTGAGTAATCACGTCTTTTATAGAACATACCCATATCAACGCCGAGAACAGAAGCATAATACATATTTCTGTTGAGAGCGCCTTCATCAGGGCTTACTACCATAAATTCATCCTTGTTGATAGCAAGGTTATCGACATTGTTAACAAGTGCCTTTAACACCTGATATGACGGAATTACGTTATCAAATCCCATGAGAGGAATTGCATTGTGAACTCGTGGATCGTGTGCGTCAAAAGTAACAATGTTTGAAACGCCCATTGCCTGAAGCTCCTGAAGTGCGCATGCACAGTCAAGAGATTCACGGTAGCTTCTTCTGTGCTGACGTCCGCCGTAAAGAATAGGCATAATAACGTTAATTCTGAACGCCTTACCTGAAATCGCCTGAATAATTCTCTTTAAATCCTGATAATGGTCATCAGGTGACATTGAATTTTCCTGACCGAACATCTTGTACTTGCAGCTGTAGTTGCCAACGTCTACAACGATAAAGATATCCTTACCTCTTACTGTTGATTCAATAAGACCCTTACCATCGCCAGAAGAAAATCTCGGACACTGATTCTTGATAAGAAAAGTATCAAAATCAAATCCGCCCTTCTTTGCCCAGTCAACAAGATACTTGTCAATCTGATTACCGAGCTCTTTTGCACCTTCAAGAGCAATAATTCCCAGCGGTGCTACGCTTTTTTCTGAGTTAAACAGAACTTCACTTGCTTTCATAGTCATTTTTACATTTTCCTTCCTCTATTTATTTACAGAACGTGTCTATATAATGTTCAATATCATTTGCAATAATCGCCCTTGCGCTTTCAGCGTTTTCAATTTCATCAACTGCCGTTGTTTTGTTTTCAAGTTCTTTGTACACTTTGAAAAAATGAATCATTTCATCAAAAATATGCTTTGGAAGCTCGTCAATATCCTTATATGAATTATATGTCGGGTCATCGAACGGAATTGCAATAATCTTATCATCATTTCGACCGCTGTCAATCATTCTGATAACACCTATAGGATAACATCTTACAAGTGTACTCGGATAAAGAGTTTCAGAACAAAGAAGCAGAACATCAAGTGGGTCACCATCATCTGCGTAGGTTCTTGGTATAAGACCGTAATTTGCAGGATAGTGGGTTGAAGTGTAAAGAATTCTGTCAAGCTTTATAAAGCCTGTTTCTTTATCAAGCTCATATTTGATTTTGCTGCCCTTTGGAATTTCTATTACGGCCACAAAATCATCCGGATTTATTCTTTTGGGACTTATATCGTGCCATATATTCACAATTTTCCCGCCTTTTCTACTTTATTTCCTTTATTAGTATATCCATTTTTACTCGATTTGTCAATGAACTTTTGTATTTTTGGAATAAATCATAAAAAACAAGCGGAATAAAAAATATTTTTCATTCCTTTTGAGAAATTAGGAATACCTTACAAAAACAATATTTATCGTTTGTTGGATTTTTACAATATTTATTTACAATATATTAAAATCTTTTTAATAAACAATCGTTTAAAAAGTCAATAAAAATAATTGATTTATGTTTAGAAAAATGTTATAATTGTAAATGCATTATTTCAAAAAATCTGACACAGGAGAATAAAAATGAGTATTAATAATTCTGGTTTAATGCCGATGACAAATATGATAAACAATATATTAAACGAAGTAAATAAAGCTGTAATCGGCAAAGAGGATATTACATTAAAGGTTCTTATGGCAATAATAGCGGGCGGTCATATTCTTATTGATGATATTCCAGGAGTTGGTAAAACAACAATGGCAATGACTTTTTCAAAGGCGCTAGGACTTCAGCATAATCGCATGCAGTTTACGCCTGACGTACTGCCTACGGATATTACAGGTTTTTCAGTTTTTAATCAATCTACAGGAAAATTTGAATACAAAACTGGTGTTGCTGTATGTAATCTTTTTCTTGCGGATGAAATAAATCGTACATCAAGTAAAACGCAGTCAGCTCTTCTTGAAATCATGGAGGAAAAAAAAATTACAGCAGACGGAAAATCATATAACCTTCCTGCACCCTATATCGTTATTGCAACACAAAATCCTGTTGGCTCTGTAGGTACACAAATGCTGCCTGAATCCCAGCTTGACAGATTTATGATAAAATTGAGCATGGGTTATCCTTCACATGAGGCTGAAATTGATATTATTAAGAAAAAAAAGACTGAGAATACAAATAATACCATTCAGGTTGCTGATGCAAATAAAATTATTTCACTTCAGAATATTGTTGAAAGCATTTATGTCGATGACAGAATTTATGATTATATGGTGCGTCTTGCAGATGCAACAAGAAAACATCCGATGATAAAGCTTGGACTCAGCCCCCGTGGAACTATAAGTCTTTGCGCAATGTCAAAGGCGGCGGCTCTTGTTAATGGAAGGAATTACGTTATTCCTGATGATGTAAAAATGATTTTTACAGATGTTGCCGCACACAGAATTGTACCCGAAAACAAAGCCAGACTAAGCGGTATGACATCAGAAAAAGTGACGGCTGAAATTATAAGAAACGTTCCGCTTCCAAAGCTTCAAAACTTAGGTGATGCAAAATGATTTCACGCAAAATTATTTATCTTTTCTTAATAATCGTTTCTATTTTCTTCTATATTTTATTTGTAGGTAAACTCTCCTTTTATATACTGGTTTTCATTATTGCACTTCCTCCTGTGCTGTTGTTTATTGTTTTTTTAGGAAAACTGTTTATAAAATATAGTCTGTCACCCGATTCGGATACTGCAGTAAAAAAAGAAAATATGAGTTTTAGTATAAATATTACCAACAAAACAATTTTTCCTTTTCCTACAGCAGTTGTTAAAATCGAATATAGAAACAAGCTTTCAGCGGATAATGAAATTATGTATATTTCTGTGCCGATTCATCCCTGCACCTCACAGACTCTTACCTTTAGTCTTTCATCAGAATACTGCGGAATTATAAATGCAAAAATTTCCGGCATAAGATTATATGATTATTTAAAAATATTTTCATTAAAAATCAAATATGATTCACAAGCAGAAATATGTGTTATTCCGGATGTGGACTCCTGTATAATTTTAGATAATTTTAAGAAAACACACTCTGAAAGCAGTGAAGAATTTTCCAAAAACAAAAGCGGAAATGATTCTTCTGAAATATTTGAGCTTAAGGACTATGTTCCCGGTGATAAAATTAATCGTATACACTGGAATTTGAGTTCAAAACAAAATCAACTGATTACTAAGCATTACAGCCTAGGTCTTGAGACTCCTGCTGCTGTCATTGCCGACATAACATTCAATAATGAAGTAACAAATCTGCCTGCTGTTGACACAGCACTTGAGGTACTTTATAAGCTTTCATTTTCTCTGATTGAAAATGAAATAAATTATGAGCTTTATATAAAAGGTTTTTCTGATACAGTTTTTATTTCAGATTATTATTTACTTAATGATTCTTATGTAAAACTTTTAAACAAAGAAATTGATGAAAATGATAGTGAAGATTTTTTTGATAACCGTCTTTATTCAAAATCAAGAATTTTTCTTATTACAAATAAAGGATATGATAATTATAAACTTCCTGAAATATCTGCAGCATCAGAAATGAAATGCTTCTTTACGGACAGTGTAGCAACTGATAATGTTATTAATGAAGCTGATAATATCAGTATTATATTAATTGAACCGAAGAAATATAATAATCTGCCTGATGATATATTATTTAAAATATAAAAAAGAGGATGATTTTTCATCCTCTCAGCCTGTAGAAAAAACTCGATATTTAATTTTGTGCCGATTAAATCGGCAGATTTAGATTGCGAATGAAGATAGTAAGGGGACGCTTTTTCTTGCAAAGCGTCCCCTCTTGAAAAACAGCCCACCGGGCTGTTTTTCAATTCACCCC
>SVNU01000157.1 GCA_015066715.1 Ruminococcus sp.
GTAGACTTCCGTTAGAAAGAGATATTTTATACTTTCCCGATTTGTTGTCGATTTTGAATTCTTTCTTGGGACGCTGTCCTATGCAGTCGCTTTTTTCAATCCCCATATTAAGCTTAGTTACAACATCTTTAAAAATTTTCTCATCAACAGTTGCAGTAAACGCCGCAATTATGGGAGGAGTAGCAGTGCGAAGCTTCTTTTCAATAAAATCCTGAATACACCTGTACGACGGACGGAAATCATTGCCCCATACAGAAACACAGTGTGCCTCATCAATTACAAGCAGGGAGATTTTAAGCTTGCTGAAAAAGGAATCAGCCTTTGCACGCAAGGTTTCGGGAGTGGTGTAAATGAGTCCGGGTTTTCTATCGCCACGCAGAATTTCTTCTTCAATGCGTTTTCTCTCAGCTTTGCTGTGGCTTTGTGAGTGAAACGCTTCAGCATCTATGCCGTTTTCCCTGAGCGACCTGACCTGGTCGTCAATCAGTGCAATAAGGGGAGAGATTACAACAGTACAATGGTCTTTGTCCAGCATAAGAGCAGGAATCTGATAGCAAAGCGACTTACCTGCACCTGTTTCACGGATACAGAATACATTTTTCTTTTTATCTATGATTCTTTCAATGCACTCTTTCTGAAAATCAAACAGTTCGCCATCTATGTGGAATTGGTTGTTAAGTAAATCTTTTGCTCGTGCCAATGTGTCTGATTCCTGCATTTGTAACACTCCCTTGTCAGTAGTATGTAATAAGTATAACATAGGGGAGAGATTTTAGCAATTGAAATTAAGCATCTATAAGTTTATTGCTTCTATTGGAGTGCGGTTGTATTAAAATCAGTCTTAAGTAAATCCGCGACCTTTCCCAAAATATTCTTCTTTAGAGATAATCAGAAGACGTAATTTCTCCAGCAGATTTGTAAGTTCCTGAAATTTTACCTCTGTATTTTCATTATTGTAACTAACAAATGAAGCCCATTCATTTATATTTTTGCTTATATCCTCATACAGATATCTGCAGAAATCAAGCATATTTGTATCAGAAAACTCGTGGATAATTTCGTCTTTGTCCAAAGGACACCTATCATCATTTTCTATAATTATGTGGCAATGCCAGTGACTGACAACACATAAAAATCTGTCAGGTTCAAGATTGCCCTTTACGCAAAAAGGATATAAATTTTCCAAGCCGTGTATAGCTTGTTCAAGCCATTCAAATGCGATATCATCCAAATAGCTTAATGAGTATCTTGATGTATTTTCAAGTCGGAACTCTGACCAGCCGTGCTGTGGACAAGTTAACATTCTTTCACCTTCCGTTCAGTTATTTTATCATTTTATGTCAGTATCGATTTCATCAAGCCTGCATTTCATTTTCTCAAGCTCACGTTTTTCGTTGTACATACGGTTGCTTTTGCACCAGTCACAAGTGCCGTGATTTCGGCAGGTATAGTCAACCGCCTTGCTTCCACGATAGGGTCTGCGGTGCTCCTTGCCGTGTTCTATTGCCTTGTTAAGTGACATTTTCTGCTCCTTTCAGACGTGAGTACAGCTACTCAATAATATCCTCCATAACAAACCGCAAATCGTCAATACGCTTGTCAATATGCCAGTGACCGCAAAGCCAGCGTTTGTAATTCAGCCTGTCCTCAATGGTGTCAAGCCATTTTTCCGTGCTGTTGTCAACTGTGCTCTGGTCAATGCTTGGCAGAAATGCCTCCGTAGGAATGTATTTGTACGAGCAGGTGTGAGTAAGCACCTGGTCAATCTCCCAGTTACAGCTGTCAAGCACAGCTTCAACCCGTGCCTTTGTTTCAGCCGAAGGCTGTTCGTCCTCAAACCAGTGAAAGCCGTTCCGCAGACGATAAAACTTGTCAACGGAGTACGCACCTCCGATAACAATGGATTTCCGCCCGTCAAGGTCGTAAATCTCGCCGTCCTTGGCAAAGAGAATATTCGGATATTTTTCCTCGTAGTAAACAGTGCCGCCGTGCCACTCTTTAGTGGTATAGGTCGGTATCGTTTCGGGACGCATTTCGTGGTTGCCGTGAATGCAGAACACAGTAATGCCGACCTCGTTCAGCTTGTACTTTGTCCGCTTGTCGCCCAGATCATTGCCGTAATAATTAAACCCTGCGTCACCGAGGATTACTATCGTGTCATTTGCAGTAAGTATACCATTGCGGATCGCATTTGTGATTTTAAATATCTTTCCGTGGGTATCGCCTGTGTAAAAAACTGTTCCGGTTTCAATCGTTTTGTTTTCAATCATTCTGTGTTCACCTCATATACTTCATAGAACAGAAACGCTTACTTTTACAAATCATCTCCCCCGACATAAGCCCCATAAAACTTATCCACATCAGAAAAGCGATTGACAGCTATTCCTGCTTCCTTATATAATTTTTCGTAGTCTGCCAAAAACTCATCATAAATCCTGACATTGTCTTTCAAACAGTCGGGACTATAAGCTTCCATAATATCATAAGTTCCAATGTTCACATCCGCTGAAACATCTGAAATCATATATTGCAGACAGCACATATTTACAAATGATGAGTAGGTGTCGTTATTTACTGCAGCTTCTTCAACCTTGTTTCGCCAGTTTGAATACATTTCTTCATATGAGCCTGAAAGCTGTTCCTTTGTAGGAGCCGCTTTTTCTGTTTCTCTTGATGTGTAATTTTCAGCATACAGTATCAGCGATTTTGCAAGGGAACGCAATTCTGTAACATCCTTGCTTTTCGATATTTTTTTGATATCTTCGGAGAATTTTTCGTCAAGAGGAAATTGAGCAAGCTCTTCAAAAGTACGTTTTACACCACGCTTGAAATATGTCCCGTGATAAAGCATTATTGCATCAAGAAGTGACAGTATCGCTTCGCAGACGTCCACTCGCACCTGTCCGATTTTTTCGTGCAGACAAGCGGTTGCAAAGGATACCTTTGCCTTTTCTATCAGCTCATTTACTCTGTCAAAGCGTTCCTCCGAGCATAAAAACGCTTTTGTCTGTTCTCTTAATCGGCATAAATCTTCGTAGGCTTCCTGATTTTTAATGTATACAATTTCAGAGTCCATCAGCTTTGAAAGGTGTGCGTGATGACAGGCTGAATCATATTTCAATCTGTCCCAGTTCGTACAGTAGATATCATAACCAACCTTGATGTCATCCAGAATAAAGCCTGTCCCCAGCTTCCAGCCGTTATCATCCTGAATAAGTATAAGCAAATCAAGGTCTGATTTTTCGTAATCATCACCCGTTGCAACTGAACCGTAAATTCCTATAAGTGCTAAAGAATCAGGGCATATTTTTTCTGCCTTTTCAATAACAGCATTTATTATTTTCTCATTTCTGTAATTCATAATTACCCCCGCTTTTATTCAATCATCAAGAACTTCAAGAAACTCCACAGGTACAGCCTTAGTCAGCCACACCCCATTCTCCGACAGAAAAAATTCAAATCCGTTACGGTGCATTTCACCCGACTTCACCTTGAACACAAAAGGCTTTCCGTGTCTTTTGCCAACGGTTACAGCGGTTTCAAGGTCCTTCGACAAATGCACATAAAGACGGCTTTTCGGTTTCAGCCCATCTGCCATAATCGAGTCAACAAAACGCTCTGCCGTGCCGTGATAAAGAATTTCGGGCGGCTCGCACTTTTTCAGCTCAACATCAACAGGAACGGAGTGTCCCTGATTTGCACGGATAAGCGTCTTGTCCTCATTGAAGCTGTAACGCTGTTTGTTGTCAGTGCGGACAATTTCTTCAAGCTTCGCCATATCCAGCGTGTATTTGCCCGTTGCATTTACACCATCAATCAGTTCATCAACCCTTGCCCAGCCGTGACTATCAAGCGTAATACCAGCCGCAGAGGGCTTGTGCCTTAAAATAAGGCTTAAAAAAATACTTGTTTCTTTCATATGTATCAACTCCTGTTAAAAATAAAAAAGGATACCAAGCCACGCTCGGTATCCTTACATTATACAAAAATTACAGCAATGCCTTGCAAAAACTTATACGCAAAGCTGCTTCAAACCCACCGAGGTAATTATATTTATTCTGTTGTTTCTAACTATAGCCTGTGTCATATTCAATTACCTCGCTTTCTTTAAAATTTCATAGTGTTTATGATGTTTCAGTATATCACGATTGGGTGGGTTTGTCAAGGGTTAGTTTCATATTAAAACGCATATAACCTTTCACCCCATTATTTGTGCCGCTTACCCCTAAATCTCTTGCAATAACAAAAATATGGATATATAATGATAATCACAGGAGGTGCAATATGAATATCCGGATAATTGAAAACTTTGAAGAAGCCCTACAGGTTATAATAAAATGCCGAAAAGCAGATAGTGAAGTTATGAAACTCAAAAGCCATATAGAGCTGTTTGAAAATAAACTTACTGCAAAGCTTGATGACAGAACTTTTC
>SVNU01000013.1 GCA_015066715.1 Ruminococcus sp.
TCATTTACATTACTGACCTGTAAATTTTGAGCCGCCTTTTTTACATAATTTACATCTTATTTTATATATAAAATATAAATTACTATCCCTTACTTTTTATGCACTTTTTGCGGCTCATTTTTGGTTTAACTATGTCTTGAAGGCATAAAAAAAGAGCACTGCGAAAAGCAGTGCTACTGATAAACTATTTAATTGTATTGATAAAAATAAATGCAATTGACATTTTTCTACAAGTAGTGTATAATCCAGGTATACAAATCCCACAACAATTACTACACATCATTTCTTGTATAAAAAGTACTTCGTCCTGAACCATGTTTAATAAGCTGTTCAGAATCTACAAGCTGTCTGATGGAATTTTCCACAGAAGCTTTACTGAGTGTCGGACACATTTCCATGACTTCACTTTTTGTAAACTTACCAATCTTATTGAAAACAGCTCTGCGTACTGTTTCAATAGCCGGAAGTTTCTCACTGACAATATCAACCCGTTCTTCAAAATCACGATAAGCTGAAAGAATTATCTGTAATAAGTATTTTATAAACGGAGTAGGGTCATCCTCATTTTCTCTCCAGCCTTTTTGACATTTTTCCAGAACATCATAATATAAATTTTTATTAGCCGCTATTTTGCTTTCGAGTGAAATGTATCTGCCGATAACATATCCAGAGCGATATAATAACAGCGTAGTAAGTAGTCTGCTCATTCTTCCGTTACCATCGTTAAATGGATGAATACAAAGAAAATCATGTATAAAAACAGGTATTAAAATTAATACATCTATTTCCTTTGTATCAACCATACGATTATAACTTTCACAAATCGCTTCAATTGCCGGAGCTGTTTCATAAGGTGCAAGAGGTTTGAACAAAACAAACTCACATCCGGCTGCATCTGTTGCACTTATATAGTTTTGAGTACTCTTAAACATACCACCAATATTTTTATGTGAATGATGATATAAGTCACGATGAAGCTGTAGTATATAATTAGGTGTAATCGGAATATATTCATAATTCTCATGAATTGTATTCAGCACATCACGATATCCCATAATTTCTTCTTCATCACGATTTCGTGGTGTTGTTTTATCTTTTACAAGTTGTTTCAATCGGGTATTTGTTGTTCTGATACCTTCGATTTCATTAGAAGCCTCTGTGCTTTGAATTTTTGCAATTTCAATCAGTTGATTAAGTTCAGCCGGTTTTTGTTTCAAATACAGTTCCTGACGACCTTTAAATTCATGTATCTGTGCTACAAGTCCTAATACCTCACTGTCCCAGGTACAATTCACAAGATTTTTATAATCAAATATTCGCATATTTACGCCTCCTTTATCCTAATTATATGATATTTTAGGAGAAAAATCAAGTGGTTAGGTGTTACTCCTCCTAAAAATATTATTTCTAATGCTATAACAATTATTCAACAGTGATGTTTACATAGTTGTATCACTGTGATACTGTTTGTGATACTAAATTTCGTCAAAAATCGTTATATCATCTGTATGAATCAGAAATTTTTGTACTGACAGCAATGTGCTATTACCATATGTGTATGGTATGCAATTCACTATGGCGAGTGGGAATAAGTAAGATAAAAATAACCTCAAAAAGTCTGTAAACCAGCTTCTTGAGGCTGCAATTTAACTTGTAATGGAGATTATATGAATACCAAAAGAAAAAAGAAAACTAACGAAAATGCGAATTATTCTCATAGTATTGAAAATAACAACAATAATTCTGATTTAACTGAACATGACATTCAAATGTTAAATTACTTTCAAAATGAATTTTTATATCGTCATACACATTATTGGAGCATTGCGATAAAGCTATTTATTACAACCGTAGTAATAACCATTCTCCCATTGACAACCAGTGTTTTTGGCATAGAATTAAGCAATATTACTGACAAAAAGCTCATTCTGTGTTTTCCTGTTCTTGGTTTAATCACTGCATTGATTAGTTTCCTGATACTTCGTAACGAAGCGCAGAGAATCAATGCAGTAAACAGAGCAAAGTACAGAATAAATAAGGAATGTCTGCCGAGTAAATATCAATATATATATTATGAGGAAAAAGATCCTAAAAAATGGCAAACATTTGTTATATCCAATTGTATTTTAATAGCTGAGTTACTTATTATTGCGTGTTCTGCACTGTTTATCTGGCGATTATATTGAAATTGATACATATACTTTGAGCACTTAAATATATGATAATGATAACAGGAGTCAAAGTGCTCCGAATAATACAGATAATATGTATAACAGGGAACAAATTTATATTAATTCTAAATAAATTTGTTTGGAATCAAACATCTGTTGCAGAGTGGGAATAAATAGAGAATAATGTCTACTGGCTTTGGAGTAGATTGGAATTATTTGATTACAATTTATTTTCTTAATATATTAATCAAATGTGAAAAAATTCTGTAAAATCAAAACTGTGATAAAAATGTTAGTTTCGAGTGGCATAAAAATTGCCACTCCATTTTTTCATATACAAAAAGAGATAACCTTCCAAAGCCCCAACTAAGGTGGTTATCTATAGAGTCTGAATACCAAACTGTGTAAATGGTAATAATACCCAAAAGAAAGCTTTTGTCTACTTTATTGACATTGCTCCAAAAGTCGGTTTTGGTGAATTATCCCAACTATTTATAAATTTCATTCCGGCTCTTTTTCATCGTAGTTATACTTCCACTTATTGCAGCCTGAATTATTTACTGTATTTTTTTCTTGTGACTTTTTTTATATAAAAAATCCCCCTTAGTGTAGTCTCGGATTTTTGTTTTTCCGAGCGTCTACTCTAAGGGGGATTATATAATACTTATGATAATGCCTTTAATTATTCATTAATTTTAAAATTTACTTCTTCGGCTTCTGAGCAAATTTTACATCCTTGCCCATAAGGAAATCAGCATACATCTGAACATCATTTTTATCAGTCGTATAGTCACCCGTTACATCTGCATAATAATCCGGATTACCTGAATTCCATTTATTCTGTCCTACACCTCTCTTAATAAGAATGTAGTCAAATACATTGAATTTGCCATCACCATTAATATCTCCTGTAAATACATTGATTACCGGTGCATCTGTTGAAAGCGAAAGCTCTGCATAGTAAATATTGAGTCCGCTTGAGGCACTTGTAAGATAATATGTACCTGCTGACGGTATCTTAACAGTATAGCTGTTAAGTGCCGAACCAACAACATTTTCGACTGTATTTACAATATTTCCATTTGCATCAAGAAGATTTACAGTTCTCGGTGTTGCTGAATTACTTGACATCATATATACATTAAGTTCACCCATATTTTCAGCTGTAATTTTTATTGAACGATAGCTTGTGCTGCCACTGCCGCCAAGCTGGATAACTCCGTTTACAGAATATTTGTTGTCTGCTGTCTTTACTGAAGCGTCTGCAATTGTGACCGTCTTGTCAGTACCTGCTATAACAGAGAATACCGAATTTACATGGAGTGCTGAACTGTATGTACCCTTTGTTATCTTTCCCGCATCAAGAACAGCTGTTATTTCTGATGATGGATTATCCGGTGTATCTGTATTTGTTCCATCTTTATTGTAATAATAAGGAATCCAACCATCAAAATAATCTGTTGGTGTAAGTCCTGCATCTGAAGCCAGAACAGTACCTGAAACTCTTCCCGAAGTATTAACGGCTTTGCCGTTTACTGTTGTATTGTATTCCTTGAAATTTGCGTTTTCAGGAGAATTATCACTCATCTTATACCAGCCTGCTGATGCAATAATATCTTCATATTCAAGCTTTGTATTTACAAACGCAACATTTGCTTCAGCGCCCCATGGTCTGCCAAAATATCCTGTATTTACAGTCAATGAATCATTTGCTGTTACATCACAGTCATAGAAAAGATAACCTCCTGTACCTTTATGAGCAGTAATATAACCGCCTGCCGCCTTTGCACTGTATCCACCGAAACTAAGCTCGCAGTTCTGGAAAACATAATTACCATTGCCAAAAATATAGTCTGTATTTCCTTGAATAAGGCAATTTTTAAAATAACCATTTGCTCCGCCTGTATAAAGCGTATCCTGACTTCCGAGGAAAGTACACTGGAAAAATTCGCTGTAATCTCCCTCAACAGCAATAGCTGCCGCACGTTCTGTTGCTGTCTTGCTTGTTACATCAGCACTCGAAGCTGTTCTGTCAAATGTGATAGACTGACTTCCTGACGGCTCAACACCATCAGCAATTTCTTCAGCTGTTACATAGCGATTGAACGAGTTTTCAAATGTAATATATTCTGCACGGAAATAATCAGCATTACTTTTCAGACCGACAGCGCTGCCCCAACGTGTTGCTTCACCCTTTGCCGATTTACTTTGTGCATTGGCAGCATCATAGTAACCATCACTGCCCATACTGTAATATTTATATCCGATTCCGTAATACCATGTCAGCTTTACTTCCTTATCAGGGTTATCATTGACAAAGCTGATATAAGGTGTGTTTACAATAATCTGTTCACGGTATGTCCCAGGAGCAATATGAATGCCGATTCTTTCGCTTTCTGATGACGGATTGAGTTTTGACGCTGCATCAACAGCTTCCTGAACAGTATTATAATTGTTTTCCACTGATGAATAACCTACAAAAAGATTTGTTGGATATTCGTTAAAAACAGGAGTGTCAGGCTCTGTCGGTGTATCGGGTTCATTCGGATTTTCCGCCAGAAGACCAGCAGCAATAAGCTTTTTAGGCCATGTTCCATACCATGAATAGCCTGTTCTTCTTTCAGCACCAATATGATCCCAGTTATCTGCTGCAACACTTTCACGGCTTACAAACATAGGTGTTACACCATCAGTCAGATAATAAAATCTTGCCCAAAGAGGTGAAGCGTCGGGATTTTCAACAACTTTTTTATCTGATTCACCGTCACTGTTTGTATAGCTCTGAACCTCTATTCCGTAAAGTGTAGCATTTTCCATCCATGTAACCGCTGCATTGATACTGCGGATAACTTCGTTGCTTTTATTGTCAAGGGATTTGAGGAAATTTACAATTCCTACACTCTCTGATGAACTGATTGATGGAAGCTCATAAGCTCTTGCAGAGGCAGGTTCAAGAGTATTTTCGTCATGTTGCTGACACCATGCTGTCTTCTTTCCGTTTATAGTAATCTGTGTATCTAAAATACACTGAATACCTTTATCCATAGCAGTTTTTGCTCGTGAAGCGTAGCTGCTGTCAACAAAAGCAAAATCACCGCTTTTTTCAGAAACAGCCTTCATAATCTCAAGTACACGTACCATAGCTGTATCATTGTAGGTAATATGTGCATGATATGTTCCGGCATCATCAAACACCTGCGGCCATCCGCCGTTGCTGTACTGTCCGTTAATTAAAAGGTCAATGCCCTTCAGACAGGCTGTTTTATATTTTTCTGTTCCCGTCTGATTGTAAACCTTTGCAAGATAGTGAATCTGCGATGTTGTTGCTTCATTATCTGTAGTGGACTTTGCCCATGAACCGGTAACAGAAGTATTTGTCATTTCCTTTCTCCAGCCACCGTCTGACAGTTGATACTGAATAATTTCATCCGCAAAGGCTGTTGCTTCAGAAGTTCCGAACCATGAATCTTCGTTATCAAAATAAGGATCCCAGTCAATCTGTGCTGCTGAAACTGTCATACTGTTATAATTTGTGTATGCATACCCGGCAGGCATCAGCATACACGCAGCTGTAAGCAGGGCAGCGATTTTTTTAAATCTCATATATATTCCTCCTGAATATAATCCTCAATCTTTAAAAAATATGTCTATATTTCATAATATACCACTTATACGCTATTCTGTCAACAATTCAATATAATTTTCATAAAAATATTGTTAGTTTAAACAAAATGTTAGTCATGTATATATACATATCATCTTTTGTCTTAATCTTTGCAATTACGTATTTAAGGCAACACCGCACAATCTTTGTGCGGTGTTGCCTTAACTCCATTTACTTTTCCATTTGTCATAGAACATCTGAAATATTTTACGCTGATAATGATACAGATCCTCGCCGGATTTTTCTTCAAATTCATTTTGAAAAGTTTTAAAGTCGCCATTTTTATAACCGTTATTTTCATAATAATGAACGGCGTTTATGACAATTTCTTTATATTTGCTTTCAAGAATATTGGTAATTTCGGAACTATAAAATCTAACATTATTGCAATAATCTCCATATGCATTTGTATCAAAGCCTGCACCGAAAATTCCATCAGGAGAGCTTACATCATATGCTATGTAATGATCGCCTTCCTTGCCTCTCTATTCTCTGACTGGAGGTTCATAGCTTTGTGTCAGAATAACGCCTGAATGTATTTCTTCTACACCCCAGGCTGTATTCATTTAATCAGGCGGTAATGTATCATAACCGCTTGGCTCTGGTCTGTGTAATGTTATTATAAATTCGTTAACTAGTTTTTTATCTAATGACTTGAATCTGAATTTTTGTATAATAACCTCCATAAGACTGTCTTGGCATAATTACGACCCTGTACCGTTGTATTTCATTGCGCCGTACATCCAGAATTTGTAGCTAAGCCAGAAAAAGAGTATTCCGATAAATGGTGACAGCCAGGAGAGAAGCGGTATTTCATCGGGGCGCAGTATTACAATACTAGGATAGTATGCAATAAACGCAATAGGTATCACAAATGTGAAGATAAAACGGAATACGGGACTGAAAATTGTTATCGGGTATCTTGCGTAATCCATAAATCTTGTTGCCAGATCAAGAATATAGAATGAGTTCTGAATCCAGAAGCAGGTTGCTGCAGCTGCATTCTGAAGGGCTATCATAATCAGCGAAGCTGTAATCAGAAATATAATCAGCTTCGCCAGCATGATTGGTGTGAAAGCAAGTCCAAGTCTGCTCCATGAATAAGCTATTGTGCCGATGCCAAAGGCAAGCTGCCCAAGTCCTTTTATATCAAACACCTCGGACTGATAGTAGAAAAACAGATTTATCGGACGGAAGCAGTATTTTATAAAATCACCTGAATACACGTACATTCTGAGATTCCAGTTGTTGTCGAACAAGCATTGAACAGGAGTCAGCGAAACTAATGAAAAGCCGTAAAGAAACAGCATTTCGTGATAGCTCCAGCCATTTATTGACGGAAAGCTGCGAAACAGTATCCAGAAGCTTGCAAAGCCTGCAATATTGGTAAAAATCATGCCAATGGTAGATATAATGAAATCCGCACGATAGCTCATTTTACTCTTTATATCCTGTGCAAGTATTTTTCTGTAAATTCTCAGATAGAAGCCTAAACCTTTTCTTTTCATAGCTTACCCTCCATTTACAGTAATCTGGCGCAGAGATATTTTCCAGAAAAGCTTGCTTATAACAGTCATAGCAATGCACCAGAAAAGCTGCATGCCAAGAGTTGTAAAAAGTTTCTGCGGCTGTGGATTTGAGTCGAGTAGTATTGATAAAGGTGCATTATAAACCGACTGAAACGGCAAATAGTATGTAATGGTTTTTAACGGCTCCGGGAAGAATGCAAGTGGTATTGTTGCACCAGATAAAAGAGTAACAATTACCTGTTTCATGATATTGATACCCCAGATAGATTCAGTGTACAGGCAGATTGTTCCAACAAAAAAGTCGATGCTGTAATTTATAAAAACTGCCATAATAACTGAAACTGCAAAAAACAGCAGATTAAGACCGAGATGTATTGAACCGTGTGTGACAACCGTAACGACAATGAATGTAGGCAAAAATGTAAAGAAAAACTGCGTCACAAAGGAGCCGGAGTATGACCAGAACATATACTTTCGGTATTCCATAGGTTTGAGCAGATCAAGTGTGATTTTTCCGGATTGTATACTTCGTCCCATTTCCCACACAATGTACATTTCCATAAAATTAAAAAGTGCCGTTGCAAGTACAAGGTAAATCAGTGTATCGGAAAATGTCATTCCATTAACAACATCTGTTTTTGCCGAGGCATAAATGGCTTTCCAAAGGAAATAAACCACAATAAGATACAGCAGATTTCCTGCAACAATCACAAGTGTCCCTAGTCTGAATTGCAGGGATTCTATGATTCCTGCACGGGTGAGTGTAAGATATTGTTTCAGCTTCATTGCACACCATCCTCGTAGATTTTTTTGATAACCTCCTCGGTAGATATTTCTTCAAGCTGCATATCACGTATTTCAAAGGTTTTCTGAAGCTGATTGAGCACTTCCATTACCTTTGATTTTTCCTCATCAATCAAAATGGAAATCCATTCATCGTCGGCTGATACGGAAAAATCGGAAAGGCAGCTCCGGATTTTTTCTGCTGATTCTTTTAAATCGCCGTTTATACGGATTTTGAGCGTTCTGTATGAACCAAAGAAGCTCTTTAAATGCTCTATATCATTGTCATAGAGCATTTTGCCCTTGTCAATAATAACAATACGCTGACAGAGAGCATCTACATCTCCCATATCATGAGTAGTGAGGATAACTGTAGTGTTCTTTTCTTTATTAAGAGCGTGAATGAGTGTACGTATTTTTGCTTTCATAGAAACGTCAAGACCAATAGTAGGTTCGTCCAGAAAGACGATTTTAGGATTATGGAGAAATGCCGCAAGAATATCGCTTAGGGTACGCTGTCCGAGAGACATCTGACGGACAGGCTTATGCAGCAGAGATTCAATGTCTACAAGAGATTTATATAGAGAGAGCATATTTTCATAATCCTCATCGCTGACACCGTAGATATCCTTTAATATTTTAAAAGACTCCACAAGCGGCAATGCCCACCAAAGCTGTGAACGCTGACCGAATACAACACCGATTTCCTGTGCATTTTTCGATCTGTTCTGATAGGGGATATTGCCACCAACCAGAATTTCACCTGAAGTTGGCTCCAGTATACCGGTCATCATTTTGATAGTGGTTGACTTTCCGGCACCGTTTGGCCCTAAATATCCAACTATCTCACCCTGCTTGATGCTCATGCTGATATTGTCTACAGCATGGATAATTTTATAATCTCTTGAAAACAGGTCTTTCAGACTACCTTTCAGTCCTTCACGACGATTGAGTACCTTGAATTCTTTGGTAATATTTTTAATTTCAATAATATTTGACATGATTATTACCTCGCTTTCATGCGAAATATGCGTGTTTGATTTAATGTGAATATGCTCTAATATAGGTTGGATTTTCGTGTTATTCAAGGTGTTGAGTTCTGTGTGATTTTATTTTTTATACCTTGCCAGAATATTATCAACAATAGTTTCTGCCACACTATCTTTGGACATGATATCAAGCTCTGTCGTGTTATCCTTAGTAATAATAGTAACAACGTTTGTATCTGTACCAAAGCCTGCCCCATGGGTTTTAAGATTGTTTGCAACTATCATGTCAAGATTTTTTCTGTAAAGCTTTTGTGTGGAATTTTCTACAAGGTTTTCTGTTTCCATTGAAAATCCGCATAAAAACTGATGAGTTTTTATTTCGCCGAGTTTTTTCAGGATGTCGTCTGTGCGTTCAAGGACAATTGACATGTCGTCATCTTTTTTCTTGATTTTTTCGTCAGAAGTATTTACCGGACGATAATCAGCAACCGCCGCAGACATAATTACAATATCCTGTTTATCAAAGTTCTCCGTTACAGCTTCGTACATATCCTTTGCAGAAACTACATTTATGACATTTACAAACATCGGAGGTTCAAGGCTTGTCCTGCCTGTTATCAGGGTAACCTCTGCGCCTCTGAGCATACAGTTTCGTGCAAGAGCATAGCCCATTTTTCCGGTGGAGTGATTGCTTATAAATCTTACAGGGTCAATTTTTTCCATAGTAGGACCGGCTGTGATCAGAACCTTTTTGCCGGACAGGTCCTTTTTGAAAGCACATTCTCTCAGAATATACTGCATAAGCACATTTTCAGAGGGCATTTTTCCAATACCGGTATCGCCGCATGCAAGGTATCCCGTATCTGCCTTTATTATTTCGTATCCGAAATCCGAAAGTTTTTTCATATTGTCCTGTACTATGGGATTACAGTACATCTGCGTATTCATAGCAGGTGCAATAATCTTTTTGCAGCTGCATGCCATTACCGTTGTTGTAAGCATATCATCGGCAATTCCGCATGCAAGCTTACCTATTACATTTGCAGAAGCAGGAGCAACTAAAACAACATCTGCTTTTTTTGCAAGTGCCACATGTTCAACACTATACTGAAAGTTTCTGTCGAAGGTATCTATAAGGCATTTGTTTCCCGTAAGTGTTTCAAAGGTTATGGGATTTATAAAATTTGTGGCATTTTCAGTCATAAGAACAGTTATATCGGCATGGAGTTTTTTTAGCATACTCGCAAGATTGGCTATTTTATACGCCGCAATACTGCCTGTTACACCAAGAACAATATTCTTACCCGAAAGCATTTTGACCTCCTATTTTTTTGCGTTTTTGTCGTATATAATTTTAAGACCTTTAAGCAGCAGATTATTGTCAATGATTATCTGCTGCTTGCATATAGGGATTACGGTATTGGCAAGACCACCTGTTGCAACAACAGTTGCAGAGTAGCCAAGCTCCTCCATCATACGCTGGACAAGAGAATCAAGCATGCATGCCGCACCGATAACAAGTCCGCTTTTCATACAGTCGATTGTATTTCTTCCGATTACCTTTTGAGGCTTACTGATACTCACCTTACTCAGCTGTGAGGTTGTTGATACAAGTGCATCCATGGAAACACGTATACCCGGAGCAATTATTCCTCCCATGTAAACCTTGTTTTTGTCGATTACGGATACTGTAGTTGCCGTACCCATATCAATAATTATAAGCGGTGCGCCGTATTCCTGAACACCTGCAACCGCATCAACAATAAGGTCACTTCCAAGAGCAGCCGGATTATCTGTTTTTATATCAAGTCCTGTTTTTATTCCCGGTCCTACCACAAGAGGGCTTATACCGGTTATCTTTTCAACTGCCCTGATAATAGTATCCGTAAGGGGAGGGACGACAGAAGAAATTATTGCACCGTCAATTTCGTCTGAATCAATTGAATGATGCTCCAGAAGCATTTTGAAGGTCATTGCGTATTCAGCGTCAGTATGTGCTCTGTCTGTTGAAAGCCTTTCGGTAAAATATACTTTATCATTATCTATGCAGCCGAACACAATATTTGTGTTTCCCATGTCAATTCCTAAAATCATATTCATTCCTCCGTTACGGATAAATCTTCAAGGCGTCCGTGTTTTTCATAGCGTGTTATTCTGGTAATATTGTTTTTATCATCGACAAATACAACCTTTGGAGGATTCTCCTTTAATTCTTCAGGAGACATGGAAGCATACGCCATAATAATTATTCTGTCACCAACTGATACCATTCTTGCAGCAGCGCCGTTTAAGCAAATCATTCCGCTTCCTCTTTCGCCGCTTATTACATATGTTTCAAATCTTGAACCATTATCTATGTCCACAACCTGAACCTTTTCGTATTCGTATATACCTGACTTTTCCATCAGTTCCTCGTCAACTGTAATGCTTCCTATATAGTTCAGTTCAGCCTGAATTACCGTTGCACGGTGTATTTTACTTTTTAATGCTGTTATCTGCATAATCAATCCTTCTTATAAATAAAATTGTCAATAAGACGTGTTTTACCGATAAATACCGCAATTGCCACAAGAACACTGCCTTTTATTGTATCGGTTTTTTCGATTGTATCAAGGTCAACAATATCTACATAATCCGTTTTTGCAAGAGGCTCTGAAGCAATGTTTTCCTTCATTGCGGATATTATTTTCTGTGCGTC
The DNA here is from genome assembly GCA_015066715.1 of Ruminococcus sp. GTDB lineage: Bacteria > Bacillota > Clostridia > Oscillospirales > Ruminococcaceae > Porcipelethomonas. Next base: position 11,835 of record SVNU01000013.1, read on the forward strand.
TGTTTCGCCTGATTTTACCATATCCTCGCCAAGACGGATTGTCCTGCTGAGGATAAGTGCCGCTTTGCGTTCCTGCTCGTTAAGATACGTATTTCTTGAGCTTTTTGCAAGGCCGTCAGCCTCTCTTATGATAGGACATCCTACAATTTCGATATCCATGTTCAGGTCCTTTACCATTCTGCGTATTACTGCAAGCTGCTGTGCGTCCTTCTGACCGAAGTAAGCCTTGTCCGGTGTTACTATATTAAAAAGCTTGCATACTACTGTACAAACTCCACGAAAATGAATTGGTCTTGATTTCCCGCAAAGCTCCTTTGTAAGTCCGTTCATGTCAACATAGGAACAGAATCCCCCGTCATACATTTCCGAAACCTCCGGATGAAATATTACATCAACTCCGATTGAATCGCAAAGCTTTGAATCGGCATCGAGGTCTCTTGGGTAACTGTCAAGGTCCTCATTTACGCCGAACTGCATAGGGTTTACAAATATACTCGCAACGACCCTGTCGCATTCTTTTCTTGCTCTTTCCATAAGGCTTGCGTGACCTTCATGAAGATATCCCATTGTAGGAACAAAGCCCACAATCAGCCCTTCTCTTTTCCACTGCTTTATTTTTGCCCTGACTTCATTTATAGTTTTTAATATTTCCATAATCTCTCTCCGTTCTAATACAGTTTTTCAATAACATCATCATCAATTGTATATTCGTGCTCCTTTGCAGGAAAAGTACCTGCCTGCACCTCATCACAGTAGGCTCTGAAGGCTGTTCTCATCATTTCGCCCACATTGGCAAAATGCTTTACAAACTTAGGTCTGAAGTCTGAAAACATGCCCAGCATATCCTGATAAACAAGAACCTGTCCGTCACATCCGTTTCCAGCTCCGATACCTATTGTAGGAATATCAAGCTTCTGGGTTATGACAGAAGCAAGCTTTGACGGTACACATTCAAGGACTACTGCGAATGCGCCTGCATTCTGTACAGCTTTTGCATCCTCAATCAGCTTCTGTGCGGATTCAGCGCTTTTGCCCTGCACCCTGTTGCCGCCGAACGCGTTGACCGACTGGGGAGTAAAGCCGATATGTGCAACAACAGGAATACCGGCTTTTGTTATTGCCTCAATCTGCGGACATACTTCCGCTCCGCCTTCAAGCTTTACTGCGTTTGCTCTGCCTTCCTTCATCAGACGGCCAGCGTTTACCACAGCGTCGTAAATACTGCTCTGATACGACATAAACGGCATATCAATTACAACAAGAGCGTTCTTTACACCTCTTGCCACCGCCGCACCATGATGAATCATATCCTCCATTGTAACAGAGATTGTATCTTCATATCCCAGCATTACATTGCCGAGAGAATCTCCCACCAGAATGGAATTCACACCCGATTCGTCAATAAGCTTTGCGGTAGAGTAATCGTATGCCGTCAGCATTGTTAATTTTTCACCGTTTTGTTTAGCCTTTAAAAAGGTTGTAACTGTATTTTTCATATTCAATTTCCCTTTTTCTCAATAACTCCGTTTATGAGGACAGACATATGTCTGCCGGTTTTTCTGCAGACAGAATACAAAAGAGCGGCTGCTCCTTATACATTGAAAAAAACCGAAATTGCGGCAGATTGGATTGTATACAAATGCCGTTGAAATGCTGCCATATAATAAAAGTATAATTTTCTTAAAAGGCTTTGCGATATTGCTGTTATGCATAAGCATATACAGGATACCAGCCTTAAAAAACGATTTTTTATTAAAAGTACAGCGGTCGGTACAGTTTCTTTCAAATACTGTCCAACGATATTATATCACATTTATCGGCAAATATCAATACATATTTACAATTAATCATAGCTTTCGGAAAGAGATTTACAGAGGTAAATATATATTTATCTTTCATACTTTCTGTTCATTTCTTTGTTTGCCCAAAGAAACGAACCAAAGAAATGCACAAGCTTTTTCTTTTCTTCGAAACAGAAAAAGCTTGACCAAAAAGAAAAAATTCTATGCATGAATTTGTAACTTAAATAATAATGTTTCCCAGTACTTGGCAACTTCATAATTATATAGTTAAAATTCCATTTGCAGATGGTTGCAATTAAAATAGAATTTGTAAGTTCGAAATTTCAAGCTTTCTCAAACTACAACTTAATTTGCGAGGAGAATTGCGTTATATGCAGACTATCTGCAACAGTTTGATTTTTATCGGGTATGATAGTTCTTTTAATGGGAAACAGTCTGAATCTTGTTTCAGTTTTGAGTTTATTTTTCTTTCTGTTTATATTCCTTACTTTTCTTGCTTGCACAAGAAAAGTAACAAAAGAATGCACAAGCTTTTTCTTTTCTTCGAAAAGAGAAAAAGCTTGACCAAAAAGAAAAAATTCTATGCATGAATTTGTCACTTAAATAATAATGTTTCCCTGTACCTGTCAACTTCATAATTACAAAATCAAAAGTCCAACTATACATGAGTACAATAAAACAGAATTTGTAAGTTCGAAATTTCAAGCTTTCTCAAGCTATAGCTTAATTTGCGGGGAGAATTGCGTTTTATGCAGACTATCTGCAACAGTTAACTTATCATCAGGTATGATAGTTCTTTTAATGGGAAACAGTCTGATTCCATTTTAAATGAGGAAGCTTGAATTTCTTTTTGTTTCTTTTTCTCATTGAGAAAAAGAAATGTGCTTCTTTGGTATCTTTCTTGCACAAGCAAGAAAGTACGAAATTATTTTTACAACGCTAAATATAAATTTATCTTATTAATAGAAGCGCATAAATTATTATTCTCAAAAAAAATTCCGATTTAAGGATTATTTAATAATTTATATGCTACAATGTAATCACAGTCAGGAAAGGAGAAATAACAATGCATTTACAGATTTTAAAAAAGGACCTGAAACGAAAAAAGACAATGAATATTATTCTTCTGATATTCATTATGCTGTCGGCAATGTTTGTATCGAGCAGTGTAAACAATATACTTACCGTTACAACAGCCCTTGACAGTTTCTTTGAAAAGGCGGAAATGCCTGATTATTTTGTAGCGTCAAAAAACAATGAGTATGTTCCGGATATTGATGAGGAACTGAAAAAAATAAGCGAAATCGAAAGCTTTTCAAGTGAAAAAATAATTTATGGTTCACCTGAAAACTTTACAGTAAACGGAGATGAACTTCAGAATAATAAAAACACTTCCGTTATTATGTCATTTGATGATGCAGCGATAAATTATTTTGATGTTGATGACAGTATTATTGAAAATGTTGAGGAAGGAACTGTAGTTCTGTCAGCAAAGATTGCCCAGGCCAGCAACCTTAAAAACGGGGATATACTTAAAATTGAGATAAACGGTGTCAGCGCAGAGTTTGAAATTGCAGGAAGCTGTAAAGATGCTGTATTAGGCTCAAATATGATGGGTATGGGAAGATTTATCCTTAACGAAAATGACTTCAGCAAATTTTATGAAAACGAAGAAATTAAAACTATGTTCGGTGGCGCACTTTGTTATATAACCACTGATAACATACCGGCGGTGGAAACAGCACTTACTGATATAAATTCAATCATTTTCAACGGTGACAAGGCTATGATAAAAATGAGCTATGTCATGGATATGATTATTGCCGGTGTTCTGCTGGTAGTGAGCGTTTGTCTTATTCTGATAGCCTTTGTTGTACTCAGATTTACCATTGCATTTACACTTTCGGAGGAATACCGTGAAATAGGTGTAATGAAGGCAATCGGTATTAAAAACTTTAAGATACGCAGTATTTATCTTATAAAATATTCAGCTCTTTCAGTAGTTGGAGCGGCGGCAGGATTTTTACTCAGTATTCCATTCGGTAATATGCTTCTGGCGGCTGTTTCAAAGTCAATGGTACTTGAAAATAAAAATTCAGTATTCATAAACTTAATTTGTGCAGCAATTGTTACGGCAGTCATTCTGATTTTCAGCTACGGCTGCACACGTAAAATCAAGAAATTCACTCCTGTAGACGCAATCAGAAGCGGAACAACGGGTGAACGTTTTAAGAAAAAAGGAATTTTAAGACTTTCCAAATCACCTCTTAAACCATCGTTATTCATGGCGGCAAATGATGTAATCAGCAGTCCGAAAAGATTTGGTATAATAATCCTTGCGCTTACTATTTCGCTGTCGTTGATTCTTGTGCTTGTGAATACTGTAAACACACTTGAAAGTGACAATCTGATTACAACCTTTGGTATGGCAAAAAGTGATGTTTGTTATGTAAGTGAAACAGAACAGACAAGCTTTTTAACTTCTGGCGGTCAGGAAAAGGCCGAAGAAAAGCTTCTTGAAATTGAAGAAGAACTCAGTGAAAACGGTATGCCGGCAGATTGCTTTATGGAAGTCAGTTTCAAGATGAATTTAAGCTACAAGGACAGAAAATGCAAATCCCTCTCTCTTATCGGTATTAATACCACGACAGATATGTATGAATATTTTGAGGGTACTGCACCACAGCATATAAACGAAATCGCCGTAACTGATATGATAGCACAAAAGCTTGACGCTCAAATCGGTGATGTTATTACAGTTGGAATCGGCGAAGAAAATAACGAGTACATTATAACGGCTCTGTATCAGAGCATGAACAATATGGGTGAGGGCGTAAGATTTCATCAGGATGTAGAACTTGATTTTGCCTATGCAGGCGGATTCTTTGCTTACCAGATTGATTTTACCGATAATCCGTCAGACAGAGTCATCAATGACAGAATTGAAAAAATCAAAAAGCTGTTTGACTCTGACGATGTTACAACATCAGGTGAATATATCGGAGAAATGGCAGGTGTTACATCAACACTTGACAGTGTGAGAATGCTTAGTCTTTGCGTTGTAATTATTATAATAGCGCTTGTGACAGTACTGATTGAGCGTTCATTTATAACAAAGGAAAGAAGTGAAATCGCTATACTCAAGGCTGTAGGCTTTACAAACGGCTCTGTAGTGAAATGGCATACCGGTCGATTTGCAATCGCATCTGTTATTGCTGTAATAATTTCGCTGATACTTACAGTTCCGATTACAAGCCTTACCATAACACCAATCTTTAACATGATGGGTGCAACATACGGCGTAACCTATGAAATCAATCCGCTTGAGGTGTTTGTGATTTATCCCCTTGCCGTACTTGCGGTAACAGTAATAAGTGCATTTTTCACATCCCTCTATACAAGAACAATCAAAGCTTCGGAAGCTTCATCAATAGAATAAATTCAAGGAGAATAATTATGAAAACAGTTTTAAATGTAAATGATTTATGTAAGACATATATTGTAAACAAGCGTCAGAACAATGTACTGAAGAATGTGAATTTCAGTATATTCGAGGGTGAAATGGTAGCTGTCATGGGACCATCCGGTTCAGGAAAGTCAACGCTTCTTTATACAGTTTCCGGAATGGACAGCGTAACAGCAGGCAAGGTTCAGTTTAACGGAAAAAACATTGCCGAAATGGGCAGTAAAGAGCTTGCACAGCTTCGCCTTGATAAAATGGGATTTATTTTCCAGCAGATGTATATGCTCAGGAATCTGACAGTTCTCGATAACATAATTCTTCCTGCATGCCAGTCGGATAAAAGCAATGAAAGCAAAAAGGAAATAAGGCAGCGTGGCGAAGCGCTTATGAGAAAGCTTGGAATTATCGATATTGCAGACAATGATATCAATGAGGTTTCCGGCGGACAGCTTCAGCGTGCATGTATATGCCGCAGCATGATAAATAACCCTGAAATGATTTTTGCCGATGAGCCGACAGGTGCGCTCAACCGCACCTCCTCGGACGAGGTAATGGAGGAGCTTTTGAAGCTCAACGCAGAAGGCACTACGGTTATGCTTGTAACTCATGATGTAAAGGTTGCGGCAAAATGCACAAAAGTCATGTATATAGTTGACGGGAACATAAAAGGGGAGTATAATTTAGACAGGTACACTGACGAATCGCAGCTCAGGGAACGCAAAAGAGCACTCAACAACTGGTTGATGGAAATGGGATGGTAAACACCCCTCTGTCAGCTGCGCTGACAGCACCCCTTTCGGGTTATAAAAAACTGCAAACAGGCGTGCATTCTCCCGAAAGGGGAGCAGGCACGAAGTGCCTGAGGGGTGTGGCTTTCACTGAGAATACCTGTATGAAAGGAATTTTCACAATGACAGATATTTTAATAGTAGAGGATAACAAAGAGCTTGCCGATATTCTGTGTGATTTTCTACGTGCTGAAAATTATACGGTATCGGTAGCCGATACAGGAGAAAAAGCCCTTGCACTGTACGAAAGGTACGGTGCAAGGCTTGTTGTGCTTGATATAATGCTTCCGGGAATTGACGGATTTGCTGTATGCAGAAAAATCCGTGAAGACAGTAATACGCCTATTCTCGTTGTAAGCGCCAGAACAGGAAAAGAGGATAAATTGAATGGTCTTACGCTCGGGGCGGATGATTATATAGAAAAGCCTTATGACATTGACATTCTGCTTGCCAAAATTGACGGTATTTTCAGGAGGCGTTATGCAGTTGACGAGCTGACAGAGGGCAATCTGAAAATCAATAAAGTGAGCCGTACTGTTTCTAAGGATGACCAAACTGTTGAAATGACCGCAAAGGAATATGACCTGCTTTTGCTTCTGATTGAAAACAAGGGAAAGTCACTCAGCAAGGAATATCTTTTTAATCAGGTATGGGGAAGTGACAGCTTTTCAGAGCAGCAGACGCTGACTGTACATATAAAATGGCTTCGTGAAAAAATTGAGGACAATCCGAAAAAGCCGGAACATATTCAGACGGTCTGGGGTGTGGGGTATAAGTTTGTATGAAAGCGTTCAATAAAATTTTTGCAGCTGTGATTATACTGCTTGCCGGCATTTTTATTGCGGCAAACCTTATGCTTGTAAGTCGTGATACAGACAGTGAGGGCAGACCGTACCGAGTCGAAATTTCAAGATTAACCGAAGAAATCAGTCAAAATGGAATTGACACTGTTGACCTTTCTGATTACGAATATGTAACGGACATACACCCGTACAGTGATATTTTTTACAGCTCTGACAGTGATTATATGATTTCTGAAATAGGCGGTACACTTTACAGATTTGACTATACCTATGAAAACAAAAATGATATGACAAATACATTGATTACAGTAAATGTAATTTTAGCGGTGATGACGGTTGTAATTCTGTGTGTTATGCTTTACTTAAAAAAGAAAATTCTTTCACCTTTTGAAAGACTTACAGATGTTCCATATGAGCTTTCAAAGGGGAATCTTTCAGCACCTGTCAAGGAAACAAAAAATCGTTTTTTCGGCAGATTTGTATGGGGTGTTGACCTGCTTCGTGAGAATATGGAGGAGCAGAAACAGCGTGAACTGGAGCTTCAGCGGGAAAGAAAAATGCTTCTTTTATCCCTTTCACATGACATAAAAACTCCGCTGTCGGCAATAAAGCTGTATTCAAAAGCACTTTCAAAAGGTCTTTATGAAGACCATGAAAAACAGCTTGAGATAGCAAACAGCATAAACAACAAGGCTGATGAAATAGAAGGATATGTTTCACAGATTATAACAGCCTCAAGAGAAGATTTTCTAAGTCTTGATGTAAATATAAACGAATATTATCTTTCGGAGCTTGTCGGGAAAATAAGTGTATATTACACTGAAAAGCTTTCACTTGTAAAAACCGAATTTACGGTTGGTGAGTACTCTGATTGTATTATCAAAGGGGATTTTGACAGAAGCATTGAGGTAATTCAGAATATAATGGAAAACGCTATAAAGTATGGTGACGGAAAAAGTATTAAAATCAGCTTTTCCGAGGAAGACGGCTGTATCCTCATATCAGTTACAAACAGTGGTAATACGCTTAATCAGTCAGAGCTGCCGCATGTTTTTGACAGCTTCTGGAGAGGTGAAAACGCCGTCGGTAAAAACGGAAGCGGACTGGGTCTTTATATCTGCCGTCAGCTTATGAGAAAGATGAATGGTGATATTTTTGCACAGATTGAAGGTGATTCTGTTTCGGTCGTTTCCGTATTTGAAAAAGCATAATTAATAATTGGATTTAAAGGAGTAAAAAAATGAAGGATTATAATTTTTATGGCTGGGAGCAGGCAAGGGCTGCGGCGGTAACGGACGAATATCCGTCAATACACACACCGATTGATTTGTATGATGCATTGTCGGAAATATGGTCGGCAGATACCTGTGCACCACGTATGCGTGACAAGTGGAGCAGCATAAATCCGACTCTGGGACAGTGTTCGGTTACGGCTTTTCTTGCACAGGATATTTTTGGTGGAGAGGTTTACGGTATACTTCGTCCGGATGGAAATTACCATTGCTATAATGCTGCCGGCGGCTGTGTCTTTGACCTGACAAGTGAACAGTTTGGCGATGAAAAGCTTTGCTACGAAAATAATCCGAAGCAGCTTCGGGAAGTACATTTTCAAAAGCTTGAAAAAAAGGAAAGATATGAGCTGCTCAAAGAAAAGCTGAAAAGATGGTGTGAGCAGAATAAATAAATTTATTAAAAGGATATTATTGAAAAATAGCAGGCAATGTGTTATAATATAATAAATGATTTTCAGGTTAATCCGTAAAGAAAATTAATTTCAGGGAAAGGAATGAGTTTTTATGAGAATTGCAGTAACTTATGAAAACGGACAGGTTTTTCAGCATTTCGGACACACCGAACAGTTTAAAATTTATGACGTCAGTGACGGAGAAATTGTAAAGGAAGAAGTTGTATCGACAATGGGCAGCGGACATGGTGCGCTCGCAGGTTTTTTATCTGCCAATAATGTTCAGGTGCTTATTTGCGGCGGTATCGGCGGCGGTGCACAGAACGCACTTGCACAGGCAGGAATCAGATTTTACGGCGGAGTAAGCGGAATGGCAGATGATGCTGTAAAAGCACTGATGTCCGGTACGCTTGGTTTTAATCCGGAAGTAAAGTGCAGCCACCATAATCATGGTGAAGACGGTCATACATGCGGTTCACATGGCTGTGGAAATCATGGATGTCACTAAATAAATGCATACGGACAATGCTGTATCAGGTGAAAGGAGATTCCTGCGTTAAATACGCAGGAATCAGACTGTAGAAAAACTTAAATATTGATTTTCGTGCCGATTAAATCGGCAGATTTATATTACGAAGGCAGATAGTAAGGGGACGCTTTTTCTTGCAAAGCGTCCCCTCTTGAAAAACAGCCCACTGGGCTGTTTTGTCAATTCACCCCACGTAAATGCGCCGCTGAGGCAAGGCATTTCGCCGTCTGCGGACGGCGATGAGTGGCGCTGCCCCTCAACCCCGCAAGCCTTTTCCCAAAGGGATGCAGAGCAGAAAAGGCTTGACCGAAACTTTTTAATTTGCAAATTTTAATCTTTAAAGACTTTTTCGACAAACTGATTCCTGCGGTAAATACGCAGGAATTTTTATTTATGTCTTTTGCTTATGTTATGGTTGATATTGCATTTTAATTGTTTATATGTTATAATAATTAAACAATGATATATTCATTTGTGTTTAAAGGAGGAAGAAAATGAAAAAACATTTTTTTGCAGTGCTGCTTGCAGCGTCTGTATTGTTTGGGATTTCTGTTCCGGTACAGGCAGCAGAACCTGATGATATTGTGATTCTTTATGAAAACGATGTACATTGTGCAGTTGACGGATATGCAAAGCTTGCGGCAATGAAAAGTGAGTTATCACAGACAGCCGGTTATGTCGGGGTTGTCTCTGCCGGTGATTACGTGCAGGGAAGCAGTCTTGGAGCAATCTCACAGGGTGAATACATAGTAAACTTAATGAATATGGTAGGCTATGACGCTGTGACCCTTGGAAATCACGAATTTGATTATAAGCTGCCAAGACTTCTGGAGCTTTCTGAAATGATGAACACAAAGCCGGTGTGCAGTAATTTTCAGAATGTTAAGGAGCAGAAAACCGTATTTGAGCCGTACAGCATTGTAAGCTATGGTGATACTGACATTGCCTATATCGGTATTACAACGCCTGATACCCTTACATCCTCATCGCCGGTGCAGTTTCGTGATGAGAAGGATGAATATATATACACATTCAGCGGCAACAATCTTTCAGAAACAGTTCAGAAAAGTATTGACGCTGCAAAGTCAGAGGGTGCAGATTACATAGTTGCTCTTTCACATCTCGGAACAGAGGATGTTTTTGAACAATGGAGCGCCCAGACGCTTGTAAAAAATACTACCGGTCTTGATGCGGTACTTGACGGACATTCTCACAGTGTTATTGAAAATATGACAGTTGATGACAAAAACGGTGATAAAGTTGTTATAAGCTCAACCGGAACAAAGTTTGCAAATATCGGTAAAATGACTATTGCTGACGGTGAAATTTCCACAGAGCTTATTGAAACAGAAAGCTACGAAAAAACAGATGAAGCAGTTTCAAAGTATATTAAAGAAATCAATGAGGAATACAGCAAGCTTGGTGAAAGAAAGATAGGAGAAAGCAAGGTTAATCTTACAACGGTTGATAAGGACGGTAACCGCATAATCCGAAATACCGAAACAAATATGGGTGATTTCTGTGCAGACGCATTCCGTATTGTAACAGGCGCTGATATAGGGGTTATGAATGGCGGCGGTATCCGTGCAGACATGAGCCAGGGGGATGTTACATTTAATGATATACTGAATGTATTCCCATGGAATAACCGTGTCTGCGTCATTGAGGTTACAGGTCAGCAGTTTGCAGATTTACTTGAACTTAGCGTCATGCTTTATCCGGAAGAAAACGGAGGCTTTCAGCATGTTTCCGGTGTAACCTTTGATTTGAACAAGTCTGTCGCTTCAACAGTAAAGCTTGATGAAAATGCTAATTTTGTCAGTGTTGAGGGAGAACGCAGAGTATCTGAAATCAAGATTCTGAATAAAGAAACAGGTAAGTATGAACCGATAGACCTTACCAAAACTTACACACTTGCCTCGCATAATTTCCTGCTTCTTGAACAGGGCAGCGGTGCTTCAATGCTCAAGGACGCAAAGGTTGTAAGCGACAGCGGCATGCTCGATGTTGAACTTCTTGAAGCATATATCACAAATCATCTGGGCGGTGTTATCGGTGAAGAATATGCACAGTCACAGAATCGTATCAATATTACAGACGGCAAAGTTGCAGAGTATAAGGTAACATATATGGCTGATGATAAGGTGGTTGCGGTTGTAACAGTAAAGCACGGCGAGGATGCAGTTGCTCCTGAAATTCCAAAAAAGGACGGCTACACTGCAAAATGGGATAATGACGGCAAAAATATTACTGCCGATATTACTATTAAAGCCATTTATACAGCTGATTCTACCAAGGGTAAGTCTTCACCTAAAACATCGGATAATAGTAATGTACTGCTTTATACAGTGGTTATGGGAATTTCCTTAACCGGTATTACATATGGCGTAAGAAAAAAGAATAACTGTTAAAATTTAAATCCCTTCCGGAATTTCCGGAAGGGATTTTTGTGACATATGACAATAAATATTATTCGCTTCTCAGAGCGTCAACGGCATTTCGTTTTGAAGCCATTCTTGCTGGAATAAATCCGCCGAGCATAGTCAGAATAGTGCTTATAACAATCAGAATTACAGAGTGTGAAATTTTAAGCTGTGCAACATCTTTAAGCTCTGTAAGGCTGTATATTATTTCGTTTATAGGGAAGGTGAGAGCTTTGGCAATTAAGATGCCAAGTAGTCCCGAAGCAATACCAAGAATAAATGTTTCGGCATTGAACACACGGGTAATATCCTTCTTTCTTGCGCCAAGTGCTTTCAGAATACCGATTTCCTTTGTTCTTTCAAGTACAGATGTATATGTGATAATTGCAATCATTATAAGGCTTACAATGAGATTTGTGCCTGCAAATGCGATAAGCACAATTGTAATACCATCCATAATGCCATCAGACATACCTGAAATCATGCTTGCGGTATCTGTGTAAAGAATTCTGTCTTCATCCGTTAAGTTTTCATTGAATTTATCAAGATATTCAAGCATTTTATCCTTTGTTTCAAAATCCTGAGGATAAAGCTGAATTGCGAACGGAATTTCATTTCCGCCAAGGTATGCGATAGTCTGCTGTTTTGTTTCTTCGTCCATTGGTTCTGTTGACATAACGTTTGTGTCAGAAGCAAGCTGTGCTTTTACAATTTCTGAATTCTTTGCGTTGTCAATTACAGCCTGTGCAAGAGTATCATTGTACGAAAGACCACCGCCGTCGGTCATCATAGCCATTGGTGATTCTTCCTTAGGACGGATAATACCGCAGATGTTAAGAGTCAGTGACTGCGGGGAATTATACATTTTTTCATAGTCTGTATTGAATGAATAGATTCCCATTTCGGTTTTCACATAGTAGTCATCATTCATGATTACTTTGAATTGCGTACCTACAATATCAGCAAAATTAATTTCCGTAAGAGCTTCTGTATCATATCCAAGCTCCGTCATAACCGACTTGTTGATACGGTTTTTGGAGTCGATTATAAGAATTATATCGGTTGAGTTTTCCGGCATATTTCCCCAGAGGACATCGTAATGCTCGTTCATAAGAGCGTTTGTATCCTTGCCCAACGAAAGGGGATAAGGGGCAAAGTTCAGATTTCCTGCTGTAACAGGAACATAATTGCTGCCGTCCTGTCTAAGCATATTCATGTTGACAAGTCTTGAGTATGAAACGCCCTTGCAGTAGCTTTTATCCATGTTTTTTACATATTCAAGATACTCGTCTGTGAATTTGTTTGTATGCATCATAGTTTCCTGCATTGAGTCGTACAGGAAAATCTTTTCGTCATCAGGATAGCTTTCAAATTTTTCCTGTTCTTCATTCATCTGAATCATTGCTTCTGCGTCAAGATTCATGCTTTGCTGTGTAATAAGAACAGGCATCTGCTGCAGCATATCAGCTTCAAATTTGTCAATCTGCATCTGAAAGCCAACTGAAAGGCTTAGTATCAGTGCAATACCGATAATGCCGATACTCGAAGCAAAGGAGGTAAGAAAGGCTCTGCCGAGCTTTGTTTTTATGTTATTTGCAGAAAGCTTTAATGCTGTAAGAAAGCTCATGCTTGTTTTCTTGAGTGAAAATTCCTTTTTACTTTCGGAAGTGCTGTAAGGGTTGCTGTCTGAAATCACCTTGCCGTCAGAGAATTTTACAATTCTGTCTGCATATTTTTCGGCAAGCTCAGGGTTATGAGTTACCATTATAACAAGCTTATCGCCTGCAATTTCCTTTATAAGGTCCATAATCTGAACACTCGTTGCGGTATCAAGCGCTCCCGTCGGTTCATCGCAAAGAAGAATATCAGGATTGTTTGCCAGTGCTCTTGCAATTGCAACTCTCTGCATCTGACCGCCTGAAAGCTGATTCGGCTTTTTGCCGATATGCTCTTTAAGTCCGACCTTTTCAAGTGCTTCAATTGCACGTTTATGTTTTTCGGCAGCGGAAACACCGCTTAAAGTCATACCCATTTCAACATTCGCAAGAATACTCATGTGGGAAATAAGATTATAACTCTGGAAAATAAATCCGATGCTGTTGTTTCTGTAAGCATCCCATTCACGTTCCTTGAACATTTTGGTTGATTTACCGTTGATGATAAGATCGCCTGAATCATATCTGTCGAGACCGCCTATAATGTTGAGGCTGGTTGTTTTGCCCGAGCCGCTTGTACCTAAAATAGCGACAAATTCGTTTTCTCTGAATGAAAGTGTAACATCGTCAAGTGCCTTTGTTACAACATCGCCGACAGTATAAGCTTTGGTAATGTTTTTCAGTTCAAGCATTTAATTTCTCCTTATATGGTTTATTTTTTCACAATTCTAATAATAACACAAATCCACTGTAAAATCAAACATAATATAGAAAAAAATGGAAATTTCATTATTCTATCACAATTATCGGTTAAGATTAAAAAAAATATGCATCTCAGGTAGCCGTAAACAAATTTAAACCAAAATATTTTTAAAAAAATATAGTATTTTTCGATGTTATATGTTATAATGAAATTGTATTATTGTTTTTAAGCCTTTTGTGATGGGCTTTGGCTGCGGATTGCAGTTTTAATTTATAAGTTTAAAAATCCGAAGGGAGCTGATTTGGTGATAATTGATTGTCATACACATACTCATAATTCCTTTGATGCTGAAAATGATACGGTAAGACAAAGGTGCGAAAGAGCCATTGAGCTGTCGCTTGCTGCAATGGCGGTAACAGATCACTGTGAAGCAAACAGATTTTACCCGATGGAGCATTACGGTATTACTGAGCCTTCTGAAAATGATGTCTATAATTATAAAAAAGACTATGAAAATTCAGTTTCGGAGGTTACTGCCGCCAAGGAAGAATACAAGGGGAAGCTTAACCTGATTTGCGGTATAGAGCTTGGTCAGGCAACGGCTGATGATGCGGTTGCGGACATAATATGCAGTGATAAGCGTATAGATTTTATAATTGGTTCTATGCATGAGCTTCCGGGCAGAGAGGATTTTTACTTTTTGGATTACTCCAAAGAAGATATAGATAAGCTTATGGAAGAAAATTTCAGTGAAATATATAAGCTTTGCCGTCAGGATAAATTTGATGTTTTAGGGCATCTTACCTATTCTCTGCGTTATATCGAGGGCGAGCATAAAATCAAAGTTGATATAAATAAATATAGGGATATTATTGCTGAAATTTTTTCAGAGATAATAAAAAACAGAAAGGGTATTGAGATAAATACTTCCGGTCTTCGTCAGGCTTATGGCAAGACATTTCCGTCTTTTGAATATATAAAGCTTTATAAGGATCTGGGTGGAGAAATAATTACCCTTGGTTCGGATTGTCATTGTACAGCTGATCTGGGGGCAGGTATTGAGGAAGGAATAAAAGCCGCAAGGCTTGCAGGCTTTGAAAAGGCGGCATATTACATTAATCATGAACCACATTTTATTAATTTGTAAAGGAGAATTGTTATGAATGAACTTATTACACTGTTAAAGCAGAATGCGAGATTTTCAAATCAGCAGCTCGCTTCCATGCTTGGAATTTCCGAAGCGGAGGTTGCGGAAAAAATCCGGCAGCTCGAGGATGACGGAGTTATAAAGGGATATAGTGTTATTGTTGATGAAAACCGTGTTGACAAGGACATGGTTATTGCAAATATTGAGCTTAAAGTAACACCGCAGCGTGACTTTGGTTTTGATGAGCTTGCAAAAACAATTATGATGTATGATGAGGTTGAAAGCATTTCACTTATGTCAGGTTCCTATGATTTATCTGTAACTGTAAAGGGAAACAATCTTAAAAGTATTGCACTTTTTGTTTCGCAGCGTC
The DNA here is from genome assembly GCA_015066715.1 of Ruminococcus sp. Lineage (GTDB taxonomy): Bacteria > Bacillota > Clostridia > Oscillospirales > Ruminococcaceae > Porcipelethomonas. The sequence continues at coordinate 27,205 of SVNU01000013.1, forward strand.
TGGCAACAATTGAGGGTGTACTTTCAACTGCCACTCATTTTGTTCTTAAAACATATAAAGATAAGGGTATATTTATAGAGAATGAAGAAAATGATGAACGAAGCATGATTGCTCCGTGAAATGATAAAGAGAAAGGGGAGTGTTAACCCATGATTGATTATAATTCTGTCTTGTCAGAAAAAATAAAAAACATAAAGCCTTCGGGAATAAGAAAATTCTTTGATCTTGCTGCTATGATGAAAGGCGTAATAAGCCTTGGGGTAGGTGAACCGGATTTTCCTACTCCATGGACTGTAAGAAAGGCCGCAATTGACACGCTTGAAAAAAAGAGGATTATTTATACTGCGAATTCAGGGCTTGCCGAACTGCGTGATGAAATTGCCGGTTATACAAAGAAAAAAATAGGCGTTGAGTATGATTCCAAGCATGAGGTTGTTGTGACTGTCGGTGGTTCTGAAGCTATTGACATTGCTGTCCGTGCACTGGTAGATCCGGGCGATGAGGTGTTGATTGTAGAGCCATGCTTTGTTTGTTATGCACCTATTGTTGAACTTATGGGTGGTGTTGCAGTTACCATAAAAACACGCGTTGAGGATAATTTCAAGCTTACAGCGCAGGCGTTGAAGGAAAAAATCACAGATAAGACAAAGCTGCTTATTTTACCGTTTCCAAATAATCCGACAGGTGCTATCATGACAAGAGAAGACCTTGAACCGATTGCGGAGGTTTTAAGGGACACAAATATCATGATTTTATCTGACGAGATTTACTCTGAGCTTACATATGGAAGAAAGCATTGTTCAATAGCATCTCTTGATGGAATGAGAGAGCGCACAATTCTTGTAAACGGCTTTTCAAAGGCATTTGCAATGACCGGCTGGAGACTTGGCTATCTTGCAGCACCGGCACCGGTAGTTGAGCAGGCGCTGAAAATACATCAGTATGCCATCATGAGTTCACCAACGATAAGTCAGTATGCGGCAATAGAAGCGTTGACCGGTTGTGAAAACGAAGTCAGAAAGATGGTGGATGAATATAATGTCCGACGCAGACTTGTTGTTGACAGCTTTAATAAAATGGGACTTACATGCTTTAATCCGGAAGGAGCATTTTACGTATTTCCATGTATTAAAAGTACAGGAATGACAAGTGAGGAATTCTGCGAAAGACTTCTTAATGAACAAAAGGTTGCAGTTGTTCCGGGAAATGCATTCGGGGAATGCGGAGAAGGATTTATCAGAGTTTCCTATGCATATTCGTTAAAACATCTCATGGAAGCGCTTGGGCGCATAGAAAAATTTATAAGCAAACAATAAAGTAACACCGGCGCAGAATGTCTGCTGTTTCAAATCAAAGATTTGAAACAGTCACGGCATAAATCATCACCATAAGGGGAAGATTTATGCCGTGACCATGATAATTTATCAATAATCAAAACCGGAAATTGATTATTGATAAATTATCGGCAGACATTCTGCGTGTGCAGTGGACTTGATTTAAAATTTAGGGTATGAATGAGTGAAAAAATGGATAGTATGGATAGTATAAAAGTTAAAGCTTCGGCTAAAATCAACCTGACGCTTGATGTTACCGGAAAAAGAGATGATGGTTATCATTTTATAGAAAGTATATTTCAAAGCGTTGGGATTTTTGACATTCTGACAGTAAAAAAAGCAGCCGGAGATATTAGAATTACCTGTGATGATGAAACAGTTCCTTGTGACATGAGGAATATTGCCTATAAGGCTGCACTTTTGTTTTTTGAATATACAGGTATTGAATCCGGTGTTGAAATTCATATAGAAAAGCATATTCCGTCACAGGCAGGACTTGGCGGTGGAAGCTCGGATGGTGCAGGTGTCTTGTATGCACTTAACCGTCTTTATGATACAAAAATGAGTATATCAGAGCTTGCTGCAATCGGAGGGAGAATAAGTGCGGATACAGCATTTTTTATTTATGGCGGCACAGCTTATGTCAGTGGAATCGGCGAAAATATCAGTGCCATAAGGTCGATACCACCTGTTGATATGGTTATAGCAAAGGGGTATTCGGGTATTTCAACTCCTGAAGCCTATAAGGAGATAGACAGTCTTGTAAATCCTAAGCATCCCGACACAAAGACTCTTTCGGAAGCAATTGATAAAGGCAAATTCCTGAAAAAATGCGGTCTTTGTGAAAACATGTTTGAGCTTGTTACCAAAAACCGTGATGTGTTTGACCTTAAAAAGCATATGCTTGATATGGGTGCGGAATGCGCTGTAATGAGCGGAAGCGGCTCGGCTGTTTTTGCTGTTTTTGAAAATGAACAGGATGCTTTGAAATGTGAAGCAAACCTGAAAAAATATTACCCCTTTGCAAGATACTGCAAGGCTGTTACACAGGGAATATATGAGCTATAACTAAATAAGTTTATATACTGAAAATTTTTGCATACGATTTTGACTATTGACAAATTAAACAATTTACGGTTATAATATCAGTATGATTTTTCAGTGAATGCTTTTTAAATTTATATGATAAAAACTATTTAAGTAAAGACAAGGAAAACCAATATGGATGATAAAAAACAACCGGGTATTCTCGAAACTGTCCGGCAGATAAATAACAGGGAAGAACTCGAAAAGCAGGAGCGCTTTGAGAAAAAGAATAATCTGCAGCGTGAAAAATACGGTGAAAAGCTTGCGGAGGAAAAGAAAGAACTTCTGAAAGTAAAGCAGGGAGTTATTGAGGAATCGGAAATGCTTGCTTCCGAAAATGACGCTGTGGTTAAATATACTTTTTTCGGAAAGGTGAAAAATTTCATATATCATAATAAATGGTGGCTTGGAATTGCAACCTTTATATTTCTTATAGCAGCCTTTCTTATTTATGATACACTTACTACAGTCCGTTCGGATGTACGTGTAATGCTTCTTTGCGATGCGGATGAAATTCAGGGACGAAGTGAGAATATATTTGAATTTTTCAATGAAAATGTTGTTGACTATAATGATGACGGAAGGCAGTATACGGATATTGTAATAATTCCGATTTCTCATAATATGGAGGAAAATATAAGCAGCGCCGTCGGATACGAAAATAGTCTTACCAATCTTTCAACACAGTTTCAGCTTGCTGAATGTATGATAATTATTGCCGATTCTGCTGTTGATGAGCTTATTGAGCCGGAAACAACACTTGAAAATCTGGAGGAATATTTTCCGGATTGTCCATATGTTGATGGTGTGAAGCTGTATCTTAAAGATACAAGGTTTGCGGAAATTATTGGCTGTGACAAGGAAGACATTCCTGATGATTTATTCCTTGCTGTGCGAAAACCAGCAACGAATTTAAGCTCAGAGGAAACAAATCAGACCAATTATGAGAATGCAATGGAAACACTTAAAAGTGTTATTAAGGATTTAGACTGAATTATTTAGGAACAGGGGAACAGATATGAATAAATTTTGCATGCAGTGCGGAAAAGAAATTGAAAAGAGCGCCAATAACTGTCCGTTTTGTGGTGCTTCACAGGACACAGGTTTTGGTGGGGCAGAAGTTAATAACAAAAAGAACAAAGACTTGCTTGTACCGATTGTGGCAATAGTTTCGGTTATACTTGTAGTTGTTATTGTTGTTGCAAATTTGACTATTTTAAATAATGCATATAAGGAACCGATTGACGATTTCTTTAAAGCTGTAGAAACAGGGGACGGAGATTACTTTGAAGATGCATTTCCGGAATACATGACCGAGGATGTTGATGAATTTGATGATTTGGCATCAAAACTTAATTCTACTTTTAAGAAGGTTCTCGGCAAGGATTTTGAAATTTCATACGAGGTTATTGAAAAGGAAAAAATTGATGATGACGACCTTGAAGACCTTGAAAAAAGCATAGATAAAAATTATGATGAAAGTGTAAGCGTATCTGACGGATATTCGGTTGAAATAGAGCTTACATGTAAATCTGACTCAATGGAAGAATCAATTACCACAAAAATAAATGTTCATAAGATTGATGGCGACTGGTGTCTGACAGAAAATTTTGTAGAGGATTTGTTCTGATGCTTTTCAGTTTTTAAGAAAATATGCTTTAAAACGCAGGGATTTCAGCTATGAACTACTCTGCGTTTTTACTTGGGAGGAAAAAATGAAAAAAACATTGATTAACTATCTGGGTTTGCTTGGGATAATATCTCTGCTGTCATATACTGCGGCAGTTATTTTTGCACCGATGGATTATCCGGGATATGACTGGATGTCACAGGCGGTAAGTGATTTGAGCGCTGAAAATTCACCATCAAAATCACTCTGGAATCAGCTGGCTTCACTTTATAATGTCTGCGGAATAATTTCTGTTATGATGGTTTGTGTATATATTAAGGATAAGCTGAATAAAGCAATCAGAATCGGTATTTATCTTTTTGCTGCGATGAATTGGGTTTCTACGGTGGGATATGCAATGTTTCCGCTGACAGAAAGCGGAACTCCTGAAACATTTCAGGATATAATGCATGTTTACGTTGTAACGGTTCTTGTAGTGGTGCTTTCTATAATTTCCCTTGCTGTGATTATGATTGGCGGATTTCGTGATAAGAAGTACCGGTCAATTGCAGTATGGGCAACAGCGGCACTTGCCATTATGTTTATTGGCGCAATGGGAACAAATATTGTACCAAAGGAGTATTTTGGTATTCCGGAGCGTTTCAGTGTATTTGCTGCAACCGGTTTTAATGCAGTGCTTGGCATATATCTGTTTTTGGGATTTAATGACGAAAAGAACAAAACCATAGTATAATATATTAATATTATCATTATTGTATTGCATTTTTCTTTGATTTGTGATAAAATTATCAAGGTGAATAAAACGGAAAGAACGGTGATGTGTGAATTGGAAGGCTTTACTCAGATTTTAAACAGCATAAATGGTTATGTATGGGGTTTGCCCCTTATTGTACTTATAATGGCAACCGGTATTATACTTACTGTGAGGATGAAGGGGCTTCAGATACGAAGACTCCCTTTGGCACTTAAATACATGGTGAAAAATGAAGAAGGCGGAAAAGGCGAGGTTTCAAGCTTTGCCGCACTTTGTACATCTCTTTCGGCAACCATTGGAACAGGTAATATTGTTGGTGTGGCAACTGCTGTCGGGGTACTTGCAGGTGGACCGGGAGCGTTGTTCTGGATGTGGATTGCTGCTGTTTTCGGAATGGCAACCAAATACGCCGAGGGCTTTCTTGCCATAAAATTTCGTACCATAGACAATGAAGGACATGTTCTTGGCGGACCGTTTTACTATATTGAAAACGGAATGGGGAAAAAATGGAAGTGGCTTGCCAAGGTTTTTGCGTTTTTCGGAGCTTGTGTGGGCTTGTTTGGTATAGGGACATTTTCACAGGTAAATGGTATTACAAATGCTGTCAAAGGATTCTTTGACCCGAATCAAAGTTCAACAGTAAGTGTCTTTGGAAACGAATATTCAGTATCTGTTATTATAGCAGGAGCTATTGTTGCAGTATGTGCAGCGTTGGTTATAATCGGGGGAATAAAGCGTATTTCCGATGTTTCACAGATTGTCGTACCGTTTATGGCAATTGTTTATATTGTTGCATGTACAACGCTTATTGTTTACAATATAGACAGGCTTCCAAATGCAATTATTAATGTTGTTGAAAGTGCATTTGGCTTAAAAGCTGCTTCAGGCGGTATATTTGCATCTATCATGATTGCAATGCAAAAGGGTGTTGAAAGAGGAATTTTTTCAAATGAAGCCGGTCTGGGCTCGGCACCGATTGCCGCAGCTGCTGCAAAAACAAAGGACCCGGTAAGACAGGGACTTGTTTCAATGACAGGAACATTTATAGATACTGTTGTGATTTGTACAATGACAGGTCTTTCCATTATTATGATGGGTTCATGGGCTGATGAATCTCTTGAGGGCGTTGCAGTTACTATTGATGCATATCAGAAGGGACTTGATTTTCTGCCGGCAGAGGTAAGCTCCTTTGTACTTATGGCTTGCCTTGTTTTCTTTGCTTTTACAACAATTCTTGGTTGGAATTATTATGGTGAACGTTGCCTTGAGTATCTGACAAACAGAAATAAAGCTGCTGTAAAAATTTATAGAACACTTTATATTTTAGCAGTTGCAATAGGCCCTTATATGACAGTTGAGGCGGTATGGACAATTGCCGGTATATTTAACGGACTTATGGCATTTCCTAATATTATTGCTCTTATAGCACTTAGTGGAGTTGTTTCAAGGGAAACAAATGCTTACTTCAAAAAGAAATGATATGATAAAGTAAAGAGGGCTGCTTTGAGCAGCCCTCGGACTTTTGAAAAGATAAATTTATATTTATCTTTCATACTTTCTGTTCATTTCTTTGCTTGCACAAAGAAACGAACCAAAGAAATGCACAAGCTTTTTCTTTTCTCGAAAAGAAAAAAGTCAGCAAAAAAGAAAAAATTCCTTACATAAATTTGTTGCTTAAATAATAATGTTTCCTTGTACTTGGCAACTTCATAATTGCAGAATTAAAAGTCCATTTGCGGATGGTTGCAATAAAAAATAATTTGCAGGTTCATAATTTCAAGGCTTTCTCATAATAAAAGCTTTAAAAACATGGGTGGAATATGTCTGAAGTTGACTTTTAATTATGAGTTTGCTTATTATCAGTCAGACACTGCCTTTTACGGGGAAACAGTCTGAATTCACTCACAGTTTTA
>SVNU01000158.1 GCA_015066715.1 Ruminococcus sp.
GGGTATCTGGGAATCAATAGGATGGTCGTCAATTGTGTATGTGGCGGCACTGACAGGAATTGATCCGTGTCTTTATGAGGCTGCCGAAATTGACGGTGCCGGAAGATTCAAACAGGCAATACATATCACTTTGCCGGGAATTATTCCGACTATTGTAACAATGCTTATTCTGAACATAGGTACTATTATGAGTGTTGGATTTGAGAAAGTATTTTTACTTTACAATCCCCTTACTTATGAAACAGGAGAAGTTATTTCCACATATGTATACAATAAAGGTATGGTAGAAATGAATTTCAGCTTTGCAACAGCTGCCAATCTTTTCAATTCTGTTGTTAACCTTCTGCTTGTAATATGTTCAAACTTTATTTGCCGTAAGGTTACAGAATCAAGCTTGTGGTAAGGAAGGAGGATTATTGAGTTATGAAAAGAAAATACAAAAAATCAGACCTGATTTTCGATGCGTTTAATCATGTGCTGATGGTCATTATTTCACTTGCCACACTTTATCCGTTTTTACATGTGTTGTTTTCATCTTTTTCAGATTCAACGCTTCTTGTAAAGCATACGGGAATAATGCTCAGACCTGCAGGTTTTTCAACAGCAGGTTATGAAGCGGTTCTGAAAAACTCAGAGGTATATATCGGATATGCCAACACAATATTTTATGTCGGTGTAGGTACACTGCTTTCAACAATCCTGACGGTTATTGTAGCATATCCGCTGGCTCATCCCAGAGTTAAATATGCACGTTTTTTAAACATGATGGTTGTCGTTACAATGTTTTTTGCAGGTGGAATGATTCCGCTTTATATAACAATCAGAAACCTTGGATTGCTTGATACCCGTTGGTCGGTCATTATTCCTAACCTTCTTGGTACATACAATCTGATTGTAGTTAAGTCGGCATATCATGCTGTTCCGGCTTCACTCGAGGAAAGCGCACGACTTGACGGTGCAAATGATTTTCAGGCTTTCTGGAAAATTATACTTCCGAATATAAAAGCTACTGTTGCTGTTATTGTTCTTTATTACGGTGTATCTAACTGGAATTCGTGGTTTTCGGCAATGCTTTACATACAGGACAGAAGCAAGTATCCGCTTCAGCTTTTCCTGAGGGAAATTCTGATAGGGTCGGCATCAAAGGAAATGGGTAATTATTCAATCAAGGCTGAAACGGCATTTCTTGAAGAAGTTATAAAACATGCAACAACGGTAGTTGCCACTGTACCGATACTTGCCATTTATCCCTTTGTGCAGAAGTATTTTATAAAGGGCGTAATGGTAGGTGCAGTAAAAGAATAAGAGGGGGGAAAACATGAAACTGAAAAATGGTATCTCTTTTATAGCGGCACTGGGACTTGCTGTAAATATGGCAGTGAGTGTTTGTGCAAAAACGCAGGCAAGGGTGGAATATGATGCGGAAAATGAAAGTATAACCGTCAGTGTTGATACCGATAAAAAAATGAAAACAGCGGTATTGACGGTGGAAAAAGACGGTAAGTTTTACGTACTTGCAGAGTTTGAACGTACATCTGCAGATGTGTTTTCCTATTCGTGCAATCTTCCCTCTGATTGTGGCAGCGGTAAATATACAGCGAAGGTTACAATCGGCGGCGAAACTGCAACAGCTGATTTTGAACATATAAATACAACGCTGGCAAATCTTGCAATGGAGAAAATAAACAAAGCGTCAAAAGATACTTTTGCGGAAGAACTTGAAAGCGTAAGCTCAGAGCTTGCAGTTGATATGGAAGAATTTAATACACATAAAGAACTTGTTACTGAATTGTTTTTCCTGTACAAACCGTCAACTGATATGACGGTGGCAGATTTTTCCGTTTTGTATCAGAAGGTAATGTCACTCAGCAAGCTCGCTCAAACAGAAGAAGACTCAGAAACGGATGAATTTCTTTCTGAAAATGCAAAGAAAATCAATTTTGATTATGACAAGTTATCAAAGCTTTCTGATTCCGAGAAAAGGGAAATTTATAAAAGATTCCGTGATGCGAAATATACATTTAACGATATAGAAACGGAATATTCACATTGGTTTTGTCTTGCGGATATAAATACAAAAAGCGAAAACAGCGTGAAAATATATAAATCTGCAATTCTTGATACGTATAAAGATATTTTAAAGCTTGATACAGATGATTTTGAGGAATCTGCTGATGAAAGTGAAGTTATAAGAATTGTAATGTCGCAGAATTATACTACAGTTGAAGAACTTTGTGATTCATTTTATGCGGCAGTGAAAAAAGTAGGTAAAAAGAAAACAAGCAGCGGAGGGTCATCAGGCGGCGGTGGCGGTAGCCGCGGAGGCAGCATGGTAAAATGGCAGCCCGATACAAAAACAGAAGATAAAGAACCTGAAAATCCGGCGGTAAGTGATAAAAAACTTCCGTTTAGTGATGTTCCCGACGGTCACTGGTGCGAGGAATCGGTGAAAAACCTTTATAACCTTGGAATTATAAACGGTGCAACACAAGAAAAGTTTATGCCCGATAATTCAGTTACAAGGGCTGAATTTGCAAAAATGGTTGTTTGTGCATTCCTTAGTAACGGACAAACTGTTAAGGCGGCTGATTTTAAAGATGTAAACGAAAATGACTGGTTTTATGAGTATGTAAATTCTGCCGCACAATCCGGAATAATCAAAGGCAATTCTGAAGGAGCTTTCATGCCGCACAGCAAAATAACAAGGCAGGATATGGCAGTAATTCTTTGTCGGGCTCTTGAAAAGAAAAACATTAACCTGATTGCAGGTGAAGTTGTATTTTCTGATGAAAGCGAAATTTCAGAATATGCAAAGCCGGCAGTAGTTAAACTTGCTTCATCGGGAATTCTTAAAGGAATGAGTGATGGTTCATTTGCACCGATAGGTGTGCTGACGCGTGCTCAGGCAGCAAAAGCTATTGACGAAGCTTTGAAAAAATGTCAATAAGAAAGGAGTGTTTGTTACTGTATGAAAAAACGTATATTTGCAATGTTATTATCATACATAATGTTTATTACAACATTTTCGTGTGCGGTAATGGCGGAAAATGTTTCCGATGAAAATACCGGTATGATTACAGAAACAGAGCTTCTGTATAAAATGGGGATAACAAGTGAAAGAATTCACACGAAAACCTCTGTTTCAAGAGGTGAATTTGCAGAATGGATTTCGGCGATTGCAGGCCTTGAATACGAAGGTGACGGTGCATCTTTTGAATTTGAAGATGTAGCTTCCGATAATGCGTATATAAATGCCATAACTGCTGTTTGCGATATGGGCATTATGAAAGGAATAAGCGAAAATGAATTCGGCTTACAAATGGATATTACCGTAACAGATGCTACGGTCGCCCTTATAAGACTTCTCGGTTATGAGGTTGCGGCACTTCGTGATGGCGGTTATCCCGAAGGGTATTTAAAGCGTGCCGGAATGTTAGGTCTTAATAAAAATATCGGTAAGGCTAACGGAAATGCACGCCTTGAAATTCTGATGATGTGCTATAACACACTTACCATACCCTATCTTGACATTTACGGTGAAGTAGTGGATGGGTCATCTTTTCTTGAAGATGTACACCATATATATGAAGCATCGGGAATTGTTACGGCAAACAGATTTACAAGCATTAATTCTGCAGAAAGCGGAATACCGAGAAATATGATTAAAATAAATGAAGATTGTTTTTTTACGGAAGAGATTTCAGCGGCAGATTTTATTGGTGAAAATGTAAAGTTCTTTTATCGCGAAAACGGTAAAACAAATGACAAAGAGCTTGTAGCAATTGTATCACAGCCAAATAAAAATAAAAAACTTGTTATAAAGGCAGATGATATTGAATCTGCAGAAAAAAATACGCTTACATATGATCCTGAAAACGGAAGTGTAAAAAGCGTAAGACTTCAGCCCGGTTTTGTTTATATCGAAAACAACCGCACCGTTGATGACAGAACAAGTGCCGATCTTTTACTTGATGACGGTGAGCTTGAGCTGATTGATAACAATAGTGATGGTATTTACGAAATAGTAAAGGCAAAACGTATAGAAACCATGGTTTTTGAAGGAATAGATGATACCGAAGACATTATATACTGTCGGGAAGGAAATATATATACAGACCCGTTTGATGAATCGTATTTCAGTAAAGCAATTATTGTAAGCGAAGCTGATGATTCTCAAAAAAAGGTAACATTTGATGAAATAGCAATTGGCAGTGTGCTCACTGTATACCGTTCGAGGGATGGCAAATATCTTGAAATATATGCATATTCATCCGAATTATACGGAAAACTTGAAGCAATAGGCGAAGAAGATATTACAGTTGACGGTAAAATTTATGAATTGCCGCTTAAAACACCGATTAATAAGCTTAATTTAGGTGCAGAGG
>SVNU01000159.1 GCA_015066715.1 Ruminococcus sp.
GCCACTCATCGCCGTCCGCAGACGGCGAAATGCCTTGCCTCAGCGGCGCATTTACGAGGGGTGAATTGACAAAACAGCCCGGTGGGCTGTTTTTCAAGAGGGGACGCTTTGCAAGAAAAAGCGTCCCTTATTATCTGTATTAGTAATCTGAATCTGCCGATTTAATCGGCACAAAAATCAATATTGAGGTTTTTCTACAGTCTGACCGGCAAAGGATAATCCTTTGCCTTTTGTTATTTTTCTTCAAGACCTTTCAGCGCCTTGAGTTCTTCCTTATTCACTCTGATTTCGCTGTCTTTAATAACAGTAACATCCTTTCTGTCTACATAAATAGGAACATCACTCTTTTCAGGCTTGATTTTCAGCTTGCCTGTAATGAGGTTTGCTTCCTCAACATACCCTCTGCATTCAGGGGTTTTTACATAAGCACCAACCTTAGGGGTAATTTTGAGAAGGTCATCATAAGCCGCCTGTTCATGCTTTAAGCAGCACATAAGTCTGCCGCAGGTACCCGAAATTTTTGTAGGATTCAATGACAGTCCCTGCTCCTTTGCCATTTTAATTGAAACAGGCTGAAATTCTCCCAAAAACCCTTTACAGCAAAATTCCCTTCCGCAGATTCCGAGTCCTCCGAGTATTTTTGCTTCATCTCTGACACCTATCTGACGAAGCTCGATTCTTGTTCTGAACACAGACGCAAGGTCTTTTACCAGTTCACGGAAGTCAACTCTGTTTTCGGCAGAAAAGTAAAAGAGAAGTTTATTGTTGTCGAAGGTACACTCGACATCAACAAGATGCATATCAAGCTTTCTGAACGCAATCTTTTCAAGACATATATCGAAAGCTTCCTTTTCCTTGATTTTGTTTTTTTCAACCACTCTCATGTCATCACGGGTTGCTTTTCTGATAATATCTTTAAGAGGAGAAACGATTTCCGAATCATCCACTTCTCTGTTTGAAATAACAACCTTTCCGCATTCAACGCCTCTTGCTGTTTCGACAATAACATGATCATTCGTTTCAAACTTAATTTTTTTAGGTGAAAAATAATATGTTTTTCCACCTTTTTTAAATTTTACACCAATAATTTCAACCATTTTAAGTTTCCTCAACTATCAATAATTTCACCGCAAAGCGCAGACATCAGAAGCACTGTGCTTACATTTGCTTTAATATCTGCCGCCGCCTGATTTAAATGTTTATGTATTTCAGCTACTGACCTTGCAGAAATTTTTTCCGAAAGCTTTAATGCGCCTTTTTTATAGCAGCCTGCCATAGGGCTGTTTTCGTTGTATCTGATTACCAGTGAATCACGCACTGTCAGGTCAAGCATTTTCAGAAAAGACAGCGCCATAGTCTTGTCTTTTAGCAGGGAATCGAAAAAAACCGTCAGCAGACCATATTCGTCTCTGCTTATTATACTATCAACAGCCTTGTTTGTCAATGCTATAACAGACTGAAACTGCGTATTTTCAATATACTGTATGCACATTCCGATATTTCCGCCGAAAGCTTCAACTGCTCCTGCAATTTTATCCGACTCGTAATCCATCATGGCAAGTGCCGCTGTACACTCGTTTTCACTGCATACCGACGCCCCGATTGATGTGACTCTTGAAATAATGGTAGGCAAAAATGCATCCTTTGTCTGGGCTGTAAAAATGAAATATACCGGCGCAGGAGGTTCTTCGATAATTTTCAGCAATGCATTCTGCGCAGGAAGCTGGATATTATCGGCATCCGAAAAAATATACACTTTTTTTTCGCCGTTATTTGGCGCAACAAATGAGTCTGCACAAACCTGACGGCAGGTTTCAACCGTATATGTGTTGAGCTTTCCGCTTTGCTCCGGATAAATAATATCAGGATGACTTTTTTTTTCGGCTATTTTGCAGGAATGGCATTCACCACATGGTCTGCCCTCTGATTTTTCGCAAAGAAGTGCCGCCGCAAGATAATTGGCAAGAGTCTTTTTACCAAGTCCCTTTTCGCCGAATATTAAAAATGCATGGGGTATTCTTCCGCTTTTAAACATTGAAGAAAAGGTTTGCAGGGCAAAGCTGTTTCCGTAAATTTTATTCATCATACTTTCTCAAACCGCTCAACGTCAGTTATAAAGACAGTTGCGCCCCCAACCGACACTTCAACAGGAAATGTCGCGCTTGACCCAATACCACTGGAAGCGGCCGATTGTACAAATTGTTTTCTTTTATGACATTTTTCCTTTATTGTTTCTACAGCCAAATCAACCTTTTCATCGTCAGTACATATAAGAAAGGTTGTATTTCCGGCACTCAAAAAGCCGCCTGTTGAGGCAAGCTTGGTAGCAAAAAAACCGTTTGCTGTAAGCGCTTTTGAAACTGCGTGGCTGTCGTCACCATTTACTATTGCAAAAATTAGTTTCATAATATTTTATCCCCTGGTGTTTTTTATTGAGTCAGGCAATATCAAAAAAGCGTGTAAATAATACATGACAGGACATTGCCTTAAATAAGCTTCATATTTTATTTTATCACATTTACAGTGAAAATGCTATACTTTTCAAAAATTTTAATACAATTTTCATTTATTACCTCTCCGCTGACTGCTATCGGAACAGCCGGAGGACAAGGAACATTTACCGCTGCACATATTCTTCCAAGGGATTTCTCAACCGGTATTTCCTCATATACCGAAAGAGCCGCTTTACGTACGCTCATTACATTGTCCATAACAGGAAAATCAAAGCAGATGCCTTCGGTACATTTTTCAGGTGTGCATGACATTAATATATCAGCAGCTTTTTCAATCTCATCGGGAGTGTTCATTGGTGAAAAGAGCAGGACTATACAGTAGTTGTCGGCGTACTCGCATTCTATCCCTTTTTCACGCAGCTGCTGTGAAAGGGAAAGACCGTTGCACAAAAGCGTTAAATGAAAAGGTTCGGAATTGTAAATCTCATATTTCACCTTTATTTTTTCACGCAGTTTTTCAAGTGCCGAAAGGGCGGCAAGTGTATCTGCTTCAAGCCGCCTTTCTATATAATCATTGCATAAATCAAGTGACGCCATAATAAGATAGCTCGGGCTTGTGGAGGCAAACAGCGACATTTCCTGTTTTGCGTGCATTGCATACTCTTTTTTGTTTATATGAAGATATGCAGCGCCTGTAAGTGCCGGAAGCATTTTATGTGCAGAATCACAGCACATGTCAGCTCCCTGAATTACAGGATGTTCTTCATTTCCGGCATTATGAGCACCATGTGCATTGTCAACAAGCAAGACAGCATTATATTTATGACACAAATCGGCAACAGCTTTTATATCAGCAGTTCTGCCGAGATAATCAGGGGAAGTCAGGTAAACACATCCATTATCGGTGATTTTAAGCTTTTCTTCAAGTGAATCCAAAGAAATTTTACCTGAAAGAAAGCCACCTGAATATTCAGGGTATACCCACTGCGGTTGAATATCCAGAAGTACGCATGCTGCAAGAAAGCTTCTGTGAACATTTCTGACAGCAATAATATTTCTTTTGTCACGCTTTGCGATTGCAAGCATCGTCTGTATGCAAAGGGTTGAACCGCCTGCGCTGTAATATGTTCGGAAGGATTTGAAAAGCTCTGAAGCATTTTTTTCGCTTTCTGCAATAATACCATCAGCTTCAAAAAGACTGTCTGCACCGTTTATTTCTGTTATGTCATGGGTAAATGACAGTGGTTTTAAAGACTTCCCCTTGTGCCCCGGCATGTGCAGACGCATTACATTATCGTCCGAATACTTTTTCAGAAAATCGTATACAGGTGTTTTCATAAATCCTCCTTTTTATAGTACCGTTTGAAACTCTGCGGTGGTGCATTGTAATGCTGGTAAATTTATATTTACCAGCGTGACGCTGGACCCATATTGCGGTTTATTTCACTTGTAAATAAAAATAAACTCCGCATATTTTATTAAGAATATATATTTATATTTATCTTTCTAAAATTATGTACTTTTTGCTTGTACAAAAAGTACCAAAAATACATTTCTTTTTCTCAATGAGAAAAAGAAACAAAAAGAAATCAAAACTTAAAACTGTTGAAAACTCAGACTGTTTCCCATTAAAAGAACTATCATACCCGATAAAAAGCAAACTGTTGCAGATAGTCTGCATAAAACGCAGCTCTCCCCGCAAATTAAGCTATAGCTTGAGAAAACTTGCAAGTTAATTTTTAGTCGCAACCATCCGCAAATGGACTTTTAATTTTGTAATTATGAAGTTGCCAAGTACAAGGAAACATTATTATTTAAGCAACAAATTTATGTAAGGAATTTTTTCTTTTTTGCTAACTTTTTTCTTTTCGAGAAAAGAAAAAAGTGTATGCATTCTTTTGTTACTTTTCTTGTGCAAGCAAGAAAA
>SVNU01000014.1 GCA_015066715.1 Ruminococcus sp.
TTTTAAGTATTATTTTCTTTGTTCAAACTTTCTTTTTATAAGAAAGTTTGTGTGTTCTTTGGTATCTTTCTTGCACAAGCAAGAAAGTACGAATACTAATTTAAGTTAGAAAGAAAAATATAAATTTGCATCTCCCAAACAAAAAGGAACTGCACACCTGCAGTTCCTTAATCAGACAAACTCATCCGGAAAGATATATAACTGAAAAAAGCTCATCTACAACTTTTATATTAATTTTACAAAGTTTTTTAAAAGTCACAAGTGAATTAAACCGCAATATGTCTCCGCTGTGATCACCCGGCTCAGACGTTAAATCTGAACAGAACAATATCGCCGTCCTGCATTACATATTCCTTACCCTCAAGTCTTACAAGACCTTTTTCCTTAGCCGCCGCCATTGTGCCGCATGCCATAAGGTCATCATAGCTGATAACCTCTGCTCTGATAAAGCCCTTTTCAAAGTCTGTATGGATTTTACCTGCCGCCTGAGGTGCTTTTGTGCCCTTTGTAATAGTCCATGCCCTTACTTCCGGCTGTCCTGCTGTAAGGTAGGAAATAAGCCCTAAAAGTGCATAGCCTTCCTTTATAATTCTGTTAAGACCGGATTCTTTAAGTCCCATTTCCGCAAGGAACATTTCCTTATCCTCTGCTTCCATGTCTGAAATTTCCGCTTCAATCTGCGCACAGATAGGAAGTACCGCCGCATGCTCCTCCTCGGCAATTTTCTGAACAGTCTTAAAATTCTCGTTTGTCTCGATATTGTTTACAAAATCGTTTTCGCAGAGATTTGCCGCATAAATAACAGGCTTTGCCGAAAGCAGCGGTGTCTGCTTTATAATTTCCCTTTCCTCATCTGTAAAGTCAAAGCCTCTTGCAGACTTGCCCTCCTCAAGATGACTTTTAAGTCTTTCAAGGAAATCTACCTGTGCCTGATATTTCTTGTCACCCTTAACAAGCTTTTTTGAACGCTCGATAAATCTGTCAACCATTTCGATATCCGAAAAAATAAGCTCAAGATTGATTGTTTCTATATCTCTTGCAGGGTTGATTTCGCCGTCAACGTGAATTATATTTGTGTCCTCGAAGCAGCGGACAACGTGAACAATAGCGTCAACCTCTCTTATATCGCCAAGGAACTTGTTGCCAAGACCCTCACCCTTTGACGCACCCTTTACAAGTCCTGCTATATCCACAAATTCAAGTGTTGCAGGAGTGAACTTGTCAGGATTGTACATTTTTGCAAGCTCGTCAAGTCTTTCGTCCGGAACGGAAACTATACCGATATTCTTTTCAATTGTACAGAACGGATAGTTTGCAGATTCCGCACCTGCATTTGTAAGTGCATTAAAAAGTGTACTCTTTCCCACGTTCGGGAGTCCAACCATACCTAATTTCATTTTTCTACCTCTTTATTATGTAAATTTTATGTCTATTCACCGGGTGCGAAATCCTCCGCACTCCTTGTAACCATCGAAGGCAATGTCGCTTCTGATGTCTGCCTGCTTGTAACAGAAGTCTGTACTTCTTCCTCCCACCATTCATCACGGCTTTCCTCGGCTTCGGAAGAATCATCCCCCTCAAGCTCCATATCAAAAAGCTTGTTTTTCTCAAACCAGTCAGAACGTTCCCTTTTCTCCGTTGCCTGTGTTTCTTTCCTTTCGGAATTTTTTTCAGACTCCAAAGGGCTGCTGCTTTCCTGTTCAGCGGTTTCTTCCGTACTTTTATCAATAGCCGTAATACGTGCAAAGGTCTGGAGCGGTGTCAGCTCAGTAGTGTCTTCTGTCTGCTCACTGCTTCCATTACTGCTGTCATCTGCTTCCTCAAGCGCTCTTTTATCGCTTGTACTGTCAGCAGATGAGCTTTCGGTACATCCGGAAAAACACATAAGTGCAGCAGCCAGCAAAACTGCCGCATACAAAACCTTTTTCTTCATAGCCTTCCTCTTTTTCGCCTTAATATTTCTATTATAACACTTTACAGGGTATTAAGTCAAGCTTTGATGATTTTTGGTATCTGTAAAATAAATGTAGGCAATAAGCGTAAATTTATATTTTTCTTTCTAACTTAAATTAATATTCGTACTTTCTTGCTTGTGCAAGAAAGATACCAAAGAACACACAAACTTTCTTATAAAAAGAAAGTTTGAACAAAGAAAATAAAAACTTAAAATTGAAACCGAATTCAGACTGTTTCCCATTAAAAGAACTATCATACCCGATAAAAAGCAAACTGTTGCAGATAGTCTGCATAAAACGCAGTTCTCCCCGCAAATTAAGCTATAGCTTGAGAAAGCTTGAAGTTTCGAACTTACAAATTCTATTTTAATTGCAACCATCCGCAAATGGACTTTTAATTTTGTAATTATGAAGTTGCCAAGTACAGGGAAACATTATTATTTAAGCGACAAATTCATGTAAGGAATTTTTTCTTTTTTGATTAAACTTTTTTCTGTTTCGAAGAAAAGAAAAAAGTTTATGTGTTTTCTTTGTAACTTTCTTTGCACAAGCAAAGAAAGTTAATAACAAGATTGGAAAGATAAATATAAATATATATTCTTAATAAAATATGCGGAGTTTATTTTTATTTACAAGTGAAATAAACCGCAATATGGGTCCAGCGTCACGCTGGTAAATATAAATTTATCTGCCTACGAAATTTTTACATATACTGATTTTTGATGCGACAATCTGTTTCGGCTGCTTTTTTTGCGCAAAAATTCACATAAGAACGTTATTTCTTCAGACCCTTTGCCATAAAGATGAGATTGTCCAGCTGCTGGTTATTAAGCCCCTTTGCAGCCTCCATCAATTCTCTTTCCTTTTGTGGGTTCTGCGAATCAGTCTGAAAGAATTCGGCAGGAGTTATCCCCAGATATTCACAAATATAAAAAAATACTGTCATTGAGGGGAAATTTTTTCCTACCTCAATATTGTTTATATATCCCGGACTTTGTCCAAGAGAAAGACTCATGTCCCGTGCTGATACGCCTTTATTAATACGAAGCATGGAAAGCCTTAGTGAAAATTCCTTTTGTTCCATATTAAACGCCTCCTTTTGTATACAATTGTAATATACATAAAGCGGTTAATTATCGGATTTAATCCCATAAAGTTATTGACATAACAATTTTAATCGGATATAATATATAATGTAACCATTTAAACAAAACAGGAGGTCAATTTATGAAATGTACATTCTTCGGTCACAGAAATACTTCATCAGAAATCATGCCGAAGCTTTGTGAAACTCTAACAGATTTAATAGAAAACAAAAATGTCGACACCTTTTATGTGGGTAATCAGGGAAATTTTGACAGCTCTGTAAAAAAAGCGCTTAAAATTTTAAAAATGTCATATCCTCATATAAAATACTATGTTGTGCTTGCATATATGCCAAACATCAATCAAAATCCACGGGAATGCTATATAGATTATTCTGAAAGTATTTATCCTGAATGTCTTGAATTTGTTCCGAAAAGATTTGCAATTTCTCACAGAAACAAATGGCTTGTCAACAACTGTGATTTTGTCGTAACCTGTGTATCACGTTCATTCGGCGGTGCGGCAAAATTCAAAAATATGGCAGTTAAAAACGGTAAAACAGTTATCGAGCTTAACGAATAGTTTTTTAAGCAGCATCGCAGTTACCACCATCCTACCAAAGCCCCTTATGTCGGGGTGTTAATTACTCCTCGCAATATATAATGCGGTGCTGCTTTAAAAAATATTTGTAAATCTCGGTATTTCACTTTCAACTATCCATTCAAGATTTCCACGAGCATTTGCAAACTCTGCATTAAGCTCATCATTTTCCTTTTCAATAAGCGGACGAAGTCTTGAAATTGATTCCTGAACTGCCGAAATTTTATCGTTTCTGACTAATATGCTTGCAGTTTTATGATATTTATGCCATGCCCTTTCCAGTTTACTCACTGATTCAAGGGCACTTTGTGTATCCCCTGAATCAGAATACATTTTTGTTTCATCAATAAGCTTTATGATGCCGTCTGTTTTATAGTCAATTATCAGTATTCCCGATATGCCAAGCAGTATAATAGCAATAAGAATCCCAAAACATACTTTAACTCTGCCCATTTTCATTTCTCCTTTTTATAAGTGTGTATTCGGCGTTTTTATCGGCGAGCATTAAAAAGACATCATTTTCGGACAAATGCTTTCTTTCAAGCAAATCGGTCAGCCATTTTCTTTGCAGTCCGATTTCATTTAACCCCTGTGTTATAATTTGACCGTCGGAAATTACTATAACAGGAGGATTGCAGGATGTTCCCTCAATACACATATCTGCGTTTGTCACGGTTTTATACGGATGCTTTTCGTATACCGACACGCTCCCGTTTGTTTCAACAACGGCATACTGCACATTGCTTAAATCAAAGACATTGTTGCTTCTGAGCGCTGTCATAATATCATCTACTGAATAACGCAAATCCTTCATCACCTTCTGGTCAAGAAGTCCGTCATGTATAATCACTTTAGGCTTGCCGGATACTATATGCCTGAGCTTTCTCGACCTTAGAGTAAGCCATGACATTATAACCTCAAAACATACAAGCGAAAGTATCGGAAGTATACCCATTATAAGCGGAATATTAAGGTCCTCAAGAGGAAGTGTGGCAATATTTGATACAAGTATCGTAATCACAAGCTCTGACGGCTGAAGTTCACCAATCTGGCGTTTGCCCATAACTCTGACAGAAACTATTACAACTATATATAAAATTATCGCCCTGATAAAAACTATGCTCATAATATTCTCCTCCTTTTCATATTCTGCACAGTTTTTTCAGATATATCCGACAACATGAAGGATTATGCAATATATTAAATAATATTAATGTCTATTTGTGTAAAACAGCGAATTTGTCAACTTGCATACTGTCACTTAAACAAATATCTTGAATTTATATCCATAATATGTTATAATTAACTTACTAATTTTATAGGAGGTTTATTTCATGATTACAGAAAGAAATATTGCTTTATGTATTATTCTTTCAATCGTTACATGCGGTATCTACGGTCTTTACTGGGAAATCTGCATCGTAAACGATCTGAACACAGCAGCAGATACTCCAAACGATACAAGCGGTGTAATGGTTATCGTTCTCACTATTGTAACATGTGGTATCTACGGCTATTACTGGGCATATCAGGCTGGAAATAAGGTTCAGGCTGCACAGCAGAAGCGTGGTCTTCCATCTGACTCAAATTCAGGTATCCTTTACTTAATTCTCATGATCTTCGGTCTTGGAATTATTACATGGTGCCTCGTTCAGAATGAGCTCAATAAGATGGCTACAAATAATGCATAAGCGATTAAAAAAAGTACTTATAATGCTTGCCGCAATTTCTGCGGCAGGCTTTATTTATTTTCTGCTTATCCGCCTTGGAATTGCCCTGCCCTGCATATTCTATAAAATTACAGGTCTTTACTGCCCCGGCTGCGGTGCTACAAGACTTTGCATAAACCTCATACATCTTGATTTTTATAAAGCATTCCGAAGCAATCAGGCTACTTTTCTTATGCTTCCGCTGCTTGCCGCTATTCTCGGCAGAAGAATATACTGCTATATAAAATACGGAAAATCAAAAAACGAAAAATGGATGACCGTTTCCGCAACTGTTGCACTGGTTATTTTAATCATTTTCGGAATTCTGCGAAATATTCCATCTTTCGACTTTTTACGACCATTATAATCAGTTTTTTTTATTACACATGTGCAGTTTTTTGTGTAGTATCTATAAAAATTCTATGTCAAACTATTACAAAACAGAAAATTTTTTTAATAAGGCTTGTTTATTCTGAAAATATCGGTTATAATAAACATATAAATAAAAAGGGGGCTTGAATTGAAATGTGCGATAAAACAATGACATTTTCGGTCAACGATGAAAAAGAACTTGAATTAAAGAAAAACCTTACTATTATTTATGATGCCCTGATTCAAAAAGGTTATAATCCTATAAATCAGATTGTTGGTTATATTCTTTCGGAAGACCCGACATACATAACCACATACAACAACGCAAGAAGTCTTATCCGTCGTATTGACAGGGATGAACTCCTGCAGGTATTGGTTAAGTCTTATCTTGATGCTTAATAATTAAAAATGACTCTCACATCTTTTGATGTGAGAGTTTTTATATATAAGATTTTTCTGTTCAAATATAGAGGAGAGAATAATAAATTTAGATTTATCTTTCTGTTTATATTCTTTACTTTTCTTGCTTGCACAAGAAAAGTAACAAAAGAATGCATACACTTTTTTCTTTTCTTCGAAACAGAAAAAAGTTAGCAAAAAAGAAAAAATTCTATCCGTCATCCTGCAAATTAAATAATAATGTTTCCCTGTACCTGTCAACTTCATAATTACAAAATCAAAAGTCCATTTATAAATGGTTGCGACTAAAAATTAACTTGCAAGTTTTCTCAAGCTATAGCTTAATTTGCGGGGAGAACTGTGTTTTATGCAGACTATCTGCAACAGTTTGCTTTTTATCGGGTATGATAGTTCTTTTAATGGGAAACAGTCTGAGCTTTGCCGCAATTTCAAGCATAATATTTTCTTTGTTCAAACTTTCTTTTTATAAGAAAGTTTGTGTGTTCTTTGGTATCTTTCTTGCACAAGCAAGAAAGTACGAATACTAATTTAAGTTAGAAAGAAAAATATAAATTTATCTTTGTTTTAATAATAAGGGCGGTCAATGACCGCCCGTTCATATTACAGCTATTTTGCGTTGCATCGTAAGGGACTAAAGAAAACCCATACTCTGAAAAAAATCTCCGCTGAATGCGGAGATTTTCATTTTAGAAACTTAAATCAATTTCATAAATTTTTCCATCCATATAGAAGAATGAAATGTAATTGTATTCCTCTGAGTCTACAATATCAATATAACCGGAAGATGTATCTGCAATAGTACATCCGTATTTTTCTGCAACCTTCTGAATATCATCGCCGAATGTTATTCCGTCAACTGAAACAGCAACACCTGCATCCTCTGTAACAGAAAGATTTACTATATCACATTCCTGCGGTTTAAGAGGGCTGTCAGAAGTATTTTCAACAGATACGTTAACAGTATAATCATCATCATAACCATATCCGAAGCTGTGTGCTTCTATTGCAGCCTCCTCAAATTTAACATTGTCAAGAATGCCGTCTATCTTGCATGGTAATGCAACTGCCTTACCGTTAACCTCAACCTTAACGCCGCTAAGGTCATACTCAACCTCATTTTCATCGTAGGATTCTTCAGGAGCCTCAATGAAGCCTTCTTCATCTGTAATATCTGTATCAAGCGGAAGTTCATCTGTCATGCCGCCTGCAAAGCCCTGTTCAAAGCCCTGAATAAACTGGTCAGCGTATGCTTCAAGACCAAATGCCTTTAAAAAACCTGTTGCAAATTCTTCAATGTTGATTTCAGCAAGATACTGTTCCATCTCTGCTCCGTCTTCTGTAAGGTTGTATACCTTTGCAGATTCATTGAATACTGTAATTGATTCAGGCGTTTCGTTGCTTGCTTCAACTGCAACATCAAACAGCTTTGTTCCCTTATAAGTAAACTCTGTATCAAATGTCTGCTTGCCATCCTTAGCATCAAAATTCAATGTCATGTCGTCAAGCTCAAATGCACTGAGTCCGAGTGTAACAGAACCCTTTACAAATTCATCATCACACTCAATATCCTTGAATGAGAAGTTAAATACATCCTCTCCGTTATCAGCAATAGCGCCTTCACCTGTAAGCTTTCCAGATTTTTCCTTGGCATTTCCGTTTACAGAAATCTTGTCACCTTCAAAGTCTACATATGCTGTAAAGCCGTATTTGCCGCCGTCCTCTGTAAGTGTGTATCCTACGCCGAATGGTTCTTCTGCTTCTTCCGTACTTACAAATTCTCTGCCGACAACCTCACCCTTGTTGTTAACCAAAACATTCATAACGCAAAGAGTGTTGCCGCCTGAAATTTCATATGTTCCAAGCTGTTCTGATAATTCATCAATAGCTGTCTGGTACTGTTCCTTTGTAACCCCAAACTTTTCAACAATTTCAATAACAGCTTCTTCATTCTTAAGCTCCTTTACAGCCTTCTTTGCGAAGGTATAAAGTGAACCCTCATCAATGTTTACCACAAGCTTTGTGTAATCGCATTTTACACCATCAGCTTCACATTCTGTATTCTTTACAAGTTCAACATTCTGTGCGCTTGCGAAAAGCATATCAGTATACTTTGTCAGAAGTTCTGCCAGTTCCTCGTTGCTGATGATTTCTTCTTCCCCTTCAAGCATTGCAGTGATTGAAGAAAGCATTTCAACTGCTTCTGTATCTCCTGATTCAGAAGCTGCCAATGTAAAGAATTCAGTAAAATCTGTACAGATATATGATGATGAAAGCTCCGGAATCTGGTAGTACATTTTACCATCCTTGACATAACCATTATATGTCATAACAGGATTTCCGTCTATTGTAATACTTTCATTTGCTGACGGGATACCGCCAACCTCTGCTGACTTGATTTCCATTCCGATTGATGAAGGAAGCTTAATTCCCATTTGTTCAAGCGATGAGCCTGTATTTTCAGAAATAAGCTTATCAATTGCAGCAGAATCAAGATTGATCACAGCATTTGCCACACTGTCAGTCTTTTCTGCTTCTTCAAATACATCTGTAAGCCATGAAAATTCATCTGCATTTTCAGATTCTACCCATGCATAATATTCCTCCGGAGAATTAATAAGCATTTTCACAGCATTTTTCACCTGCGGAACAAAAGCATATGAAGCAGCACAGCATCCGAAAAGCAGAACAACGACTGCTACGATTACAGCAATTATTTTGCCCGGACCCTTCTTTGCAACTTCAACTCCGCTTACAACCTCTGCACCGTTAGTAAAGAACTGCGGTTCCTGACTTTCAGCCGGTGCTGCCGGCTCAATCGGAGTTTCAACTGATTTATTTTCAGCTGTAATTTCCTGATTGTTTTCGTTAAACTCTGACATAATAGTTCCTCCCTTTAAATTCACATAAAATAAATGTGTACATCATACATATTAGCAAAATATTTTATTAAAGTCAAGTGGTTTTTGAAAAATTTGTTTTATTGTATATTTTTTCTGTTTTTAATATCCTTTTTTCGTTAATATGTATTTTATACTTAATATTGGGTATTATATTAATGTTCTCGCTTGCGGGAAATAAATTTGAAAGGATGACGAAAAATGGATAAGAAGAAAAACTGCAATATTCATTGTACTGTAAAGCAGTGTGCCTACAATATGGAAACAGAGGATTACTGCACACTCGACATGGTTAAAATCGGTACTCATGAAAGCAATCCTACAGAACCTGAATGCACTGACTGCAACTCTTTTGTAAAGCGTTCAGGCTGTGTTAACTGCTGATTACCTCTGAACTGAAACGGAATGTCCTGAGACATTCCGTTTTTTTATTGTCCGGTTAATAACTATATGACCTGTCATTTCAGAATATACTGTATATCTCTGTTAAAAGAACAAAAAGTAAAAGGGCAGAATTAATCTGCCCTTTATCATACAAATTTTATTCAGCGTCAGTTTCTTCTGCATCTGCTTCTTCAGCAGCATTTTCGAGAAGTGCACGGATTGAGATGCTAATTCTCTTGCTTTCGATGTCGATTTCTGTAATCTTAACATCAACTTCCTGACCTACAGAAAGAACTTCGTTTACATTGTCAACTCTCTTGTCAGCAATCTGTGAAATATGAATAAGACCGTCAACGCCTTCAATAATCTTAGCAAATGCACCAAATGGAGTGATAGAAACGATTGTTGCCTTAACAACATCGCCTACATTATAGCTATCCTGGAACTTTGTCCAAGGGTTGTCCTCTGCCTTCTTATAGCCGAGTGAAATTCTGCCAGCTTCCTTATCAAGTTCCTTGATGTAAACTTCAAGAATATCGCCAACCTTAACAACCTGATTAGGATGCTTGATTCTGCTCCATGAAAGTTCTGAAATGTGAACCATACCGTCAATACCGCCGAGGTCAACGAATGCGCCGTAGCTTGTAAGTGACTTAACTTCACCCTTGTATGTCTTGCCTTCTTCAGCTGTTTCCCAGAATGCAGCTTTTGCAGCTTCCTTCTGTGCCTTTGTAACAGCCTTGATTGAACCAACAGCTCTTCTGCGTGATTCATTAACTTCGATAATCTTGAGTTCTACATTCTTCTTTAAGAGCTCATCAAGATTCTTGTCTCTGCCAAGACCTGTCTGTGATGCAGGAACAAATACTCTTACGCCGTCAACAGAAACTAAAATGCCGCCCTTAACAACGTTTAATACTGTACCTTCAAGAACTGCATCCTCATCCTTAGCCTTTGCAATATTATCAAAGCCAACGAGCTCGTCAACCTTCTTCTTTGAAAGCATTACGATGCCTTCCTGGTCATTAATCTTAGTTACAATCAGGTCAACCTCGTCACCGACGCTAACAATGTCAGATGGCTTCTTTGTCTGGTCGTCAGTAAGTTCTGCAAGCGGAACATAACCTGTGTGCTTTGTTCCGATATCTACGATTGCTTCACTGTTATTAACCGCAGCAATATAGCCTTTAACACGCTCTCCTGTATGTACTTTTTTGAAAGACTGTTCAAGTTCCTTTTCAAAATCAAAAATTTCATCCATGGTATTTTGTACCTCCTTAATTATATAAGCCGGTGTAGACGCTCCGGCAGTAATGCCTATTTTATCAGCATTATTCAGGTCAAGTTCATAAAGCTCCCGTGCATTTTCAATATGATATGACGGACAATTTTCACAGCAGACATTATAAAGCTTTATAGTGTTTGAACTGTTTTTTCCGCCCACAACTATCATTGCATCAACTTCCTTTGACAGTAAAGAAGCATCAGACTGTCTTTGCGAGGTTGCATTGCAGATAGTATCAAAAACAAGGATATTTTCGTCATCTTTCGGGATAACCTTTATACACTCCCCCCATACTAATATATTATACGTTGTTTGCGCCACAATTGCAAGCTTTTTCTTCATTTTTTCATTTTTTTTACTAAAAAACTCCCGAAGTTCAAATTCATCCTTAAAAACGAAGCAATTTTCGTCACAATGACCAACAATTCCTTGCACTTCCGGATGTTTCTTATCTCCTGCAATAAGAATAAAATATCCGTCATTCGTTTTTTCTCTTACAATTTTATGAATTCTTGCAACAAAAGGACAGGTAGCGTCAATATATGAATTACCTTTTTTTTCAAGCTGGCAATAAATGTCCCTTCCCACACCGTGGGAACGAATAACCGCAGTTTCGTCATTCCGTAGCTCGGCAACACTGTCAACAATCCTTACACCCTTCGACTGAAGGTCGTTCACAACATCTGCATTATGAATAATCGGACCCAGCGTCGCAACATTTTTATTTCCCTTTTCAATCTCACTGTAAACAAGCTTTACCGCTCTGTCAACGCCAAAGCAGAAGCCTGCCGATTCCGCAACCTTGATTTCAGCCATTTTTCGCCTCCAGAAGTCCCTGAATATCCCCCATAATACGTGCTTTTACCGCCCTGAGTTCCTTTGGATTTATTTCCTCGCCGACAGCTATTTCTTCCGGCTGTATCGGCTTTCCGAATTTTACTGTTACTTTTTTTCGAAACCGCAGCTTTCCTTCAAATACAACAGCTGTCGGTACGACTACTGCCTTTGATTTTGCCGCAATAAGGGCAACCCCTGTTTTTCCTCTGCCAAGCTTTCCGTCCTTGCTTCTCGTGCCCTCCGGAAAAATAACGAGAATTCTTCCTTCTTCAAGTCTTTCAACAGCATCGGAAATTACTTTCATGTCACCCTTTCCTCTGACAACCGGAAAAGCTCCCAGCTTTCTTATCAGCCAGCCAAAAAGCGGATTTTTGAAAAGTTCTTCTTTTGCAACAAAGGAAAATTTCGAGCATTTTGAAGTTACCGCAACAAGGGGTGGGTCAGCAAAGGAACGGTGATTTGAAGCAATGATAAATCCCGTATCCTGCGGAATATTTTCTTTCCCCTCAACCTTTACATTGTAAAAACCATAATAAACAGCTTTTACAAAATTATATAAACCTCTGAAAAAAATACTTACCTTCATAAATTTACTGTACCTCTGCAATCATTGATTTGAGCTTTGCCTTTACTTCATCAATTGTCATGCCGGTTGTATCAAGCAAAACTGCGTCATCAGCCTGTTTGAGCGGAGCAATTTCCCTGTTCATGTCATTGTAATCCCTCTGCCTGATATCCTCAAGTACCTGCTCATAGGTAACTGTCTTGTCTGTCATTTCCTTGAAACGTCTGTTTGCTCTTTCTTCTGCTGACGCTGTAAGGAATACTTTCAAATCGGCATTCGGAAGTACAACTGTACCAATATCCCTGCCGTCCATAATAATGTTGTTTTCTGCAGCGATTTTCTTCTGTAATCCGAAAAGGAATTCTCTGACTGCCGGAATTGCCGAAACCTTTGAAGCGTTCATTGACACTTCCGGAGTTCTGATAAGGTCTGAAACATCTCTGCCATTCATGATAACATGCTGTGCGCCATCCTTGTATTCAAGCTTTACATTAATCTCATCAAGGCTTGAAACAAGTGCATCACCCGAAAGAGAGTTTTCAAGTGCGTAAAGTGCAATTGAACGGTACAAAGCACCCGTATCCACATAAATAAAACCAATCTCAGCCGCTACCGACTTTGCTATTGAACTTTTGCCTGCTCCTGCAGGTCCGTCTACTGCTATATTAATCATTTTTTCCTCCTTTTTCTCTTCTTTCTTTACCTAAAGGCATCCAATCTTTTACGCTTCGCTATAATTTGCTAAAGCAAATTAAAAAAGATTTGTATTCAAAGAAAGAAGCAAAGAAACTTTTAGTTTCGCTTTTTTTAACTGAATTTGTTTCTGTAAGCACGAAAAGCTGTGTATAATAGGCTTTATGTAATATAAATCAAACATTTAATGCATACAAGCATTTATGAACTTCATCGGTACATCCATACGCTCTGCAACCTGCTCAGGTGTCATACCACTATCCAAAAAATTTCTGCAAACCACTTTTATATTTTCACCAATCTCAATAATATGCTTATCAGGGTCATAAATTCTAACCACTCGCTGTCCCCATGAATGTTCCTTAACAGGATGTACATATTCCACTTCACAGTTTTTCAGTTTTTCGATAAGCTTATCAAAGTTATCTTCTTCAAAATAAACTTCGAAACTATTGCTGCCAAAAGAAACTTCATCAGTACCAATAAATTTCTGCCACGTTTCAAGCGTTTGTAATGTCAAACCGCCTGTCAGAGTTTTATTTGCTCCGAAATCCATTATAACATGAAGTCCCAACACTTTTTTGTAAAATTCAACAGACTTCTCTATATCCTTCACTACAAGCATAGAATTCTTAATTTTCATAAAACATACCTCTACAACTTCTTATTCAGCAATTCCGCATTATAATTTAAATTTTTTCAGAGCTGTAACCTAATTTGTTTCTGTAAGCACGAAAAGTTACTTTAATTATCTTTACATATTAAGAGCCGCACAGTACGCTGTTGAGAAAGCGATTTGCAGATTGAAGCCGCCTGTGTAGGCGTCAACGTCAATAATTTCCCCTGCAAAGAAAAGTCCCTGTACAAGCTTTGATTCCATAGTTTTCGGGTTGATTTCCTTGACGTTTATTCCGCCGCTTGTTATAATTGCTTCTTCAATAGGACAGAAACTCTTTACTGTAAGAGGGAATTTTTTGAGAAGATTTACAAATTCAAGTCGTTCCTCACGGGTAATCTGATTAACCTTTCTTTCTCCCTCAATTCCCGAAAGCCGTACTGCAACAGGCACAAGCTTTGTCGGTAAAAGCTTTGAAAGAGAGTTTCCGAAAATCTTATTTATATTTTCGGAAAAATCACGCTGTATTCTTGTATCAAGCTGTTCATGCGTAAGCCCGGGCTTTAAGTCAATATACATTTTATATCTGCCCTGTTCCATTTTTCTGATATGCGAACTTGCACTAAGTACCAAAGGTCCTGACACACCGAAATGAGTAAACAGCATTTCACCAAGTTCGCTGTAAATCTTCTTGTCCTTATCAAAAAGCGAAAGGGTTACATTTTTAAGTGAAAGCCCCATCATATCCCCGCAGTACTTTTCTTCACACACTATCGGAACAAGTGACGGCTGTAAGTCCGTAACGGTATGTCCCACAGCTTTTGCAAGGCTGTAACCATCCCCTGTCGAGCCTGTAACAGGATAGGACTTCCCACCTGTTGCCAGTAAAACAGAATATGCGGAATACTTCTTTCCGCCTGCCTCAACACCGGTGCAGACACCGTCTTCCACAATAATTTTTGTCACTTTCTGTTTTATGATTTTTACTCCCGAATTTTTCAGTTCCCTTTCAAGTGCGTTTACAATATCCGCCGCCTTGTCACTCTGCGGAAAAACTCTGTTTCCTCTTTCGGTTTTAAGCGGTACACCGCAGTTTTCAAAAAAATCCATTACATCGGTAACCGAATACTGCGAAAATGCACTGTATAAAAACCTCGGATTTACGGGAATATTCTTCATAAGCTCGTCATCAGAGCAGTTATTTGTAACATTACATCTGCCCTTGCCTGTTATGGCAAGCTTCTTTCCTATTTTACCATTTGGCTCGAATATCAGCGTTTTCTTGCCCCACTGTCCGCAGTAAACTCCTGCCAACGCACCTGCCGCACCGCCGCCGATAATAATTACATCTGCATCCATATTCTATCCCCACAAGCTGTTTTGCAGCTTTAAAATTTCTTCCTTGCGTTTTTTTGTACTGTCCTTGTCAGCTGTGTAAAAACCATTGCTTTCCGTCAGAACATCTCCTTCGACTGCATTGTCGGAAATGTTTTTTCTGTCAGTTTTAATAAACTCATCACCGTTTTCAATAACAGCTGTATTCCCCTCAAATCTGTCAAGTATAAGCATAACACACCTTATTTCTCGGTATCAACGGAAAGACTACCTTCTGCAACATCGAAAACAACAGTTCCGTCCATATCCGTTCTGTATATTTCATCTGTCCATTCAAGTATTCTTTCAACAGCTTCCTCATGGGGGTGATTGTAGGAAACACCGTCGCACTGAATAACAGCATAATCAGGCTTTACAGCTTCAAGAAAATCATTGCAGCTTGAGCTGTTGCTTCCGTGGTGTGCAACCTTGAGTACATCAATATCCTCAAGATAACCTGCTTTAAGAATATCCTTTTCAGCCTTTTTCTCAATATCGCCTGTGAACATAAAGCTCGTATCACCATAAGTGAAAATTGAAGCCGCAGAATAATTGTTAAGGTCGCTGTAATCCTTTACCGGTGAAATAATTTCCATTTCACCCTCGCCGACTTCCACCGTCATTCCGGGTTTTGCAGCAGTAATATTAAGCCCCTTTTCCTGAACACTTAACAGAAACTTTTCGTAAAACTTTGTTGTCGGAGTCATATCATCTGTCACTTTCGGAATAATAATCTGCTCCACATCAATATTGTCAATTATGTATGAAGCCGCACCCATATGGTCGGAATGAGGATGAGTAAGCAAAAAACAGTCAATATCTGGAACATCATGGTTATAAAGATATTCAAGTATCTTTTCTCCGTTTTCGCTTTCGCCTGTATCAATAAGCACTGCAGTGTCGCCGGACAGTATAAGCGAACAGTCACCCTGTCCCACATCAATAAAGTGAACCTCCGCTTCACCGCTTACCTCTGTGGATTTATTTAAAAGTTTATCCCATGTTTTGCTGTCAAAAAGTCCGTAGCGATTTGCGGTGTATGTGCCTGCGACAACAAGAACTGCAAGTATCGCAATCGCCAGACCACTCTTTTTATTTTTTCCTTTTGCCATTTTTTCTTCCTCTGTTGTTCTGTGCAGTATATCTCGTCTTTTTACCAAAAGCCTGCTTTGTATTTTCGGGTGCAACAAGACAGTTTTTACCTGTTCCTATAAGGTCATGCCGTCCTGCTTTTTTCAGCGCCGAAATTACAATCTGCCTGTTTTCGGGTTTGAAGTACTGCAAAAGTGTTCTCTGCATTTTCTTTTCCTCGGCAGTTTTTGGCACATACACTTCTTCCATGGTATATGGGTCAAGTCCCGTATAGAACATGCAGGTCGAAATAGTACCAGGAGTAGGGTAAAAATCCTGCACCTGCTCCGGCCGCATTTTGTTTTCCTTGAGGAATATTGCAAGCTCAATAGCGTCTTTTATGGTACTTCCCGGATGGGATGACATAAGATACGGTACAAGATACTGCTCCTTACCCATACCCTTTGTAATATCATAGAATTTCTGTTTGAATTTTCTGTATGCTTCAATGTATGGCTTACCCATTTTGTCAAGCACCGCCGCCGAACAATGCTCAGGAGCAACTTTAAGCTGACCGCTTACATGATTTCTGATAAGCTCCTTCATAAATTCATCGCTTTCATCCTCCATAAGATAATCGTATCTTATACCCGAACGGATGAAAACCTTTTTTACGCCCTTTATTTCACGAAGCTTTCGGAGTATCCCGATATATTCACTGTGGTCAACATGCAGATTTGCGCATGGCTTTGGTGCAAGGCATTTTTTCCCCTTACACAGACCAAGCTTCAGCTGCTTTTCGCATGACGGATGTCTGAAATTCGCTGTCGGACCGCCTACATCATGAATATAACCCTTGAAATCCTTCATCTGAGTAAGCTTTTCAGCCTCCTCTAAAATTGACTTTTCACTGCGGCAGGTAATTTTTCTGCCCTGATGAAGTGCAATTGAGCAGAAATTACAATACCCAAAGCACCCTCTGTTATGGGTAATGGAAAACTTAACTTCCTCAATACCCGGAACTCCGCCAAGCTTTTCATATGACGGATGATAATTTCTCATATAAGGCAGTGCATAAACTGAATCCAGTTCTTCGGTAGTAAGACTTCTGGCAGGCGGATTCTGTACAAGCATCATTTTTCCATGACGCTGAATTACAGTTTTTCCGTAAACCTCATCCTGCTGGTCATACTGCTGTCTGCATGCCTTGGCATAAAGCTTTTTACTCTCGCAGACCTGCTCATAGGACGGACATTCTGCCGCACCGTAAGGCGTATTGACAGGCTCTGTCATATAACAGGTACCTCTTATATCGTGAATATCACGGATATTTTCACCCTTGTCAAGTCTTTGTGCAAGCTCTGTAATCTGATGCTCACCCATGCCGAACATTAAAATATCCGCTTTACTGTCTGCAAGTATTGACGGTCTGACATTATCATCCCAGTAATCATAATGCGCAAAACGTCGAAGCGAAGCCTCAAGCCCGCCTATTGCAATTGGTACATCACCATAAATTTCACGAAGCTTTTTACAGTAGACAATAACTGCTCTGTCCGGACGGCTTCCTGCTTTTCCCCCTGCCGTATAAGCGTCATCAGAACGCTTTCTTTTAGCGGCAGTGTAATGGGCAACCATCGAATCTATGTTGCCGGATGTCACAAGAAATGCCAGACGTGGCTTTCCAAAACGTGTAAAATCCCTGTCACTTTTCCAGTCAGGCTGCGAAATAATGCCGACAGAAAATCCCTGACTTTCAAGCAGTCTTGAAATAATCGCAACCCCGAAGCTGGGATGGTCAACGTAAGCGTCACCTGTTATGTATATAAAATCAAATTGTGTTATTCCACGTTCTTCCATATCTGCACGTGAAACAGGTAAAAATCCATTCATATTTTCACCCTTCCATACTTTTTCTTGCACGTCTTTCAGCCCACTGCTGTTTGGACATGAGCACCTTTCGTGGTTTTGCACCCTCCGAAGGTCCTACGACTCCCATTTCCTCAAGCTCATCCACAATTCTTGCGGCTCTTGCAAAGCCGAGCTTTAATTTTCTCTGAAGCGCCGAGGTTGAAACCTGTCCCATATCAACAGCAATATCTATTGCCTTTTCAATTAATATATCGTCACCGCTTCCTATCGGTTCTGAAATATCAGATGATTTTTCGGCAGGAATACTGTTTTCAACTGCTGTTAAAATATCGTCATTATACTGTGTTTCCGCCTGCTGTTTTATGAAATCAACAATAGTTTCAACTTCCTTTGTAGAACAGAAACAGCCCTGTACACGCAAAGGCTTCTGCATACCGTTGGGATAGTAAAGCATATCACCGTAGCCAAGCAGTTTTTCTGCCCCCTGCGTATCAAGAATTGTTCTCGAGTCAACCTGCGACTGTACTGTAAGTGCAATACGGCTTGGAATGTTAGCCTTGATAAGACCAGTGATAACATCAGTTGTCGGACGCTGTGTTGCGATAATAAGATGCATACCGGCAGCTCTTGCCATCTGCGCCAGACGGCATACTGCATCTTCGACCTCCTTTGACGCTGCCATCATAAGGTCGGCAAATTCATCAATTGCAATAACAATCTGCGGAAGTCGTTCAATCTTCTTAGCGTCTGCCATTTCATTATAGCTTGAAATATCCTTGACGCTGTTGTCGGAAAAGAGCTTATATCTCCTAAGCATTTCCTGGACGCTCCAGTTAAGCGCACCTGCTGCCTGACGAGGGTCGGTAACAACAGGGATAAGAAGATGAGGTATACCATTATAAGTTGTAAATTCAACCATTTTTGGGTCTATAAGAATAAGCTTTACTTCATCAGGTGTTGCACGGAACAGAATACTCATAATAATTGAGTTTGTACATACAGATTTACCCGAGCCTGTTGTACCGGCAATTATCATATGCGGCATTTTTGCAATATCGCCTATAATAACATTACCTGCAATATCCTTTCCGACAGAAAAAGCAAGCCTGCTCTTAGCTGATTTAAATTCCTTGCTTTCAATTATTTCACGGATTGATACAGCATCCTCATTGGTATTCGGAATTTCTATACCAACTGCCGCCTTACCAGGAATCGGCGCTTCTATACGAACACCTGCCGCCGCAAGATTAAGCGCTATGTCATCGGAAAGATTCGTAATTTTTGAAACCTTCACCCCTGCTGCGGGCTTCACCTCATAACGTGTAACTCTCGGTCCACGCTGAATACCTATTATACTTGCCGAAACTCCGAAGCTTTTTAACGTTTCAATAAGCATATCTGCTTTTTGTTTCAGCTCTGCTGCGGCTGAATCATCAGCTTTTTTTTCGCTTTTATTAAGAAACTGCGGTGATGGAAGAACATATTTCTTTGTTTTATTCTGCTGAATCTGTGCTTTTGGTGCATTTTCTTCCGCTCTTGCAACCTTTTCTGCAAAACTTTCAGGCATAACATTTTTGTCACTGCCGGATACAGCCTTGCTGACAATTGCGTCTATACTGTCATCAGCAGTCAAAGGCGCACCTTCAGAAACAGTCTGTCCCTGCGGTTCAGCTGTACTTGTTTTTTCTTCCCTTGAAGGGAGAATAACTCCGTCTATAGGAACATCAATGGCTGTATCTATATCATTACTCCATTCAGGAGTTCCGAAATCAGGCGGTGCAATAACCATATCATCCTCCGGAGCCGCCATGTTTATATCATAATCCTGCACAGCGCCGGAAATCTGCGGATTTGAATTTGCAAGCTGAATTGCTTCCTGTTCTTCATCATATTCCCATTCCTCATAGGACTCGAGAATCTGATTTTCTTCACGTATACTTTCAAATGTACTTTTCATTTTCTTAAAAGGTTTTGCAATCAGTTCAAAGAATTCAAAAAGTGTAAGATTTGAAAGAAGCATTATAAATATAAACAAAAGAATGCAGACTATAATTCTTGCACCGATAACGCCGAAGAATTTCATAAGTGGCCATGCAATAATCGCACTTAACATACCTCCGCCCTCAAACAATGTTCCAAGCTCATAGAGGTATTTGCATTTTTCAATAAAAGTATCTCCCTGCGGCTCCCCTGCAAACATAAGCTGAACTACCGAGCTGCTTAAGATGATAAGCCCTATTCCCCACATGGCACGTCCCCAGACGGTTCTCTGGGAATGCTCCTTGGCTATAAGTATTGCTGTATAAATAAGTATCACCGGCACCATAAAAATGGAAATACCGAAAAGTCCTCTTAAAACATGATGTATTGCATTCCAGCCGCTGCTCCCGTCAATAATTGTAAGCAGAAAAACAAGAATACCCAGCGCAAACAGAATTATTGACCAGAACTGATGCACCTGGTCGTTTGCTGTCTGAGGCTTTGGATTTTCCGTCTGTGCCTTTGTATTTTTTGCATCTGTTGTCTTTTTTGTCCTGCCCGTTTTAGAGCCACCGCTTTTTTTTGCTGCTGCCACTTTGATTTTCCTTTCGTTTTGTCTTAACATCGGGCGTCTAAGGTTCCAAATCGAAGATTTGGAACCGCACAAGGCGTTTTTTGATTACTGTACATTTATTCGTATACTGCGCCTTGTGCTTTGCCCGCTTTTTTCAAAGCGGGCAGACGCCCGGCTTCCTTAGCTTTTTATATTCTATTTTTCCGAAGTATCTTCTTCATTATCAGGGTACCTTGCTTCCGTGCTTTCTATAATTGAATAAAGACATTCTATTGCATCCGATAAGCTTCCAAGGCTGTCAATAAGTCCGTTTTCAACGGCAGTCTTGCCATCTACTACAGAACCCATATCCATAGTAAGCTCCCCTGTTTTCATCATAAGACTGCGAAGATTTTCTTCCGTAATATTACTGTTTGAGGTTACAAAGTTTATAATTCTGTCCTGCATTTTCTCAAAATATGAAAATGTCTGCGGAACCCCCAGCACAAGACCATTCATTCTTACAGGATGTATCGTCATTGTGGCAGAAGGCACAATAAACGAATGCTTCGCACTTACCGCAAGAGGAACTCCGATTGAATGTCCTCCGCCTACCACGAGAGAAACCGTCGGTGTTTTCATGCCCGAAATAAGCTCTGCTATTGCAAGACCTGCTTCAACATCTCCGCCGACTGTATTCAGTATTATTACCAGACCTTCTATACTTCTGTCCTGCTCAATTGCAACGAGCGCCGGAATAATATGCTCGTATTTTGTTGTTTTATTCTGTGACGGAAGAACATAATGCCCCTCAATCTGCCCGATTATGTTAAGACAGTGTATCAGATGCTTGGCATTTTGAGATACAACCTCGCCGTTTTTCTCTATTAATTCTTCACGGTTTAGTATGTCATCCTTTTGTTCCTCATTATCATTTTCTTCATTGCTTTTGTAAAAATCATCTGTATTCATTTTTTTCGACCTTTCATGACTATAGTAATCCTATTGTTCATCAAAAACCAAAAAATATACATGTTTACAAAAGCTACAAACAACACTTTTTATCTTTTTATTATAACCCATTTTAAACATAAAGTCAAATAAAACACATTATAAATCTATTCATAAATATTGACAAAAAAACATCATAATGCTATAATATTTTCAAGTTAAGGAGATGAATCAAATGAATAAAACAATAAAAGGTGTTATTTGCATTTTTATATCTATGGCTCTCATTTTTACAGGGGCAATCGTATCCGCAGAAAAAGCAGTGGGAAAATATACATATAAATATTTCACCTATAATATAAACAGCGATGATACGATTACTCTGATAAGCTGTGACACTTCTGTTACCGAGGCTTTGATTCCGTCAAAAATAGACAATATGCCTGTCGTGGCAGTCAACGGCTCAACCTTTGAGGGATGCAGTTCTCTGAAAAAAATAACCGTTTCCTCTGACAATGAATACTTTTCTGTAAGCAGTGAAGGAATTCTGATGAGCAAGGATAAATCAAAGCTTATAAAATGTCCTCCTCTGGCTGATGTTTCTTCATACAATATCCCGTCAGAAGTTTCAACGATTGCACCTTACTGCTTTGAAAATACTGATACGCTCGGGTATGTCACTATTCCTGAAAACGTATCAACTATAGGAAAATCCGCTTTCAACGGAACATCCTTTACTTGTATTACCATTTCAAACCCTTCTGCTTACATAGGCTCGGAAGCGCTCGGTTATAACGGCAACGAAAAAACTGAGGATTTTACAATATATGGTCATGAAAACTCAACTGCACAAAAATATGCCGAGGATAATGGATTCAGCTTTATTCCCTTTGGCAACAACTCCTTTGATGTTTCCATAAACGGAAATCTGTATTTTTACAATGATGACAAATCATTTTCATCCGAAAATATTATAATCAAAAACAAGTCCGGAAATGCTGTACAATACTCATTTTCCTCTACTCCGGCTGATGTTTTTCAGACAAACAAATCCGGTTTAACACAAATAGAACTGCTGTCATCAGACAACAGTATAATAACATATGTAAATGTACGTGTTGCAATGGCAGGAGACTCCAACATGGACGGTAAAATAACTGTAGCTGATGCTGCTGCTACCGCAAGAAAGCTCGCCGGAAAAAAAAGCTTCACTCTGTTTGAAAATATGTGCGCAGATAAAAACAAGGACGGCAAAACTACTGTAGCCGATGCCGCTGCTACCGCAAGAGAGCTTGCAAAAAAATATCACTGAACATAAAACAATTTTTCCGACAAACTGAAGGAACGATTTTTCGTTCCTTTTTTATTGCAATAAATCTATGCCATATCACATTAATTTTACAGCAATATTGAAATTCACTCTGTTTTATGGTATTATAAGAGAAATGATATTTTGTTTTCGGAGGTTTTAAGTGAAAAGAAAAGACTACACAAACTATAAATTTGAAAAACTTTCTGACAAAATTTCCGTCTGTGTAAGCCATGAACACGGATTTGGTACCGATGCATTTCTGCTTGCCGATTTTTGCCAGCATAAACAAAATGATATTGCCTGCGACCTTGGTACAGGCTGCGGTATAATTCCGCTTATTATGCACAGAAATGCACCACCCAAACTTACATATGCTGTGGATATTCAGAAGCAGGCTATTGAACAGCTCGATATTTCCCTTGAAAAAAACAACATAGAAACCATAAAACCAATTTGTGCAGACCTTAAAGAATTATGGGCTGACGCACCTTTGGGATTACTGAGTCTTGTCACCTGCAATCCACCATACAAAGCCTCAAACGCAGGCATCGAAAGCAGTATTGATGCGCACAAAATCGCAAGACATGAAATACTCTGCAATATTGATGATGTATGCCGTGCAGCGTCAAAGCTATTGAAATTCGGCGGCAGACTATGCTTATGCAACCGCCCTGAACGATTAAGCGATGTGATATTTGCAATGAAAAACAACGGCATCGAACCTAAACGACTTAGATTTGTAAGCAAGAACGAAGCAACCGCTCCATGGCTTTTTCTCATAGAAGGAAAAAAAGGTTCGAAGCCTTTTATGCAGGTAATGCCGCAAATGTATGTCTGGAACGAAAACGGCTATACAAGCGAAATGGAAGCAATATACGGACAGGGACTTGAAGGAAAGGAAAACTGATGGGTACATTATTTGTTGTCGGAACTCCGATAGGTAATATGGATGACATTACATATCGACAGCTTGAAACGCTGAAAAATGTAAGTTTTATTGCCGCTGAGGATACACGAGTAACGCTCAAGCTTTTAAACAGATATGACATAAAAAAACAGCTTGTCAGCTATCACGGACACAGCAGCGCTTCAATTGCGGATTCTATTGCTGACCGCATCGAAAACGGCGAGGATGCTGCAATCGTAACCGACGCAGGTATGCCCTGCATTTCCGACCCGGGAGAAATCCTTGTCAGAATCTGTGCAGAACGAAATATAGATATAAGAGTTGTTCCCGGACCCAGTGCCGTAGTTTCCGCAGTTGCCGTTTCAGGTCTGAATACTTCAAGATTTTCATTTGAAGGGTTTCTTTCCGTTAACAAAAAGCAGAGACTTGAACATCTTGAAAGTATAAAAAACGACACAAGGACTCTGGTATTTTACGAAGCACCACACAAGCTCCGCAATACACTTGATGACTTCCTTAAATTTTTCGGTGACAGGAAAATTTCCCTTTGCCGTGAGCTTACAAAGGTTTACGAAGAAGTACTCCGAATGAGTATTTCCGAAGCGATTTCTTATTATGAAAACAAAAATCCAAAGGGTGAATACGTTCTTGTTGTCGAGGGTGCTCCGGAGAAAAAGCCTATGGGAGACCTTGACCTGAATCAGGCTGTTATGCTTGTAAGGGAACTTATAAATGACGGAATGAAATCATCCGAAGCATGCAAAAAGATTGCCAGGGAAACTGAATTTTCAAAAAGTATTCTGTATGCTGAACTTATAAAAAATGAAGAAGGCTAAAGCAAGGAGAGGTTAAAATGAGAATACCAAGAGCTGCCTGTATAAACGATTTATCGGGCTTCGGACGCTGCTCACTCACAACTGCAATATCAATTCTTTCCGCCTCCGGTGTTCAGGCATGTCCTGTTCCTACAGCCATACTCTCAAAGCATACCGGCTTTGACAGCTATTATTTCAAAGACCTGACAGAAAGTCTTGACCCATACATGAAGGACTGGAACAGTCTTGAATTTGACGGAATATACAGCGGATTCTTAGGCTCTGCAATGCAGATTGAAGCGGTTGAAAAATTCATAGAAAGCCACAAAGCAAAGAAAAACCCACCCTGTGTCATAATCGACCCTGTTATGGGAGACGAGGGACGGCTTTACGCTACATACACACCCCAGATGCAAAATGAAATGAAGCGTCTGGCTGCACATGCCGATATTCTCACTCCAAATATAACAGAAGCCTGCTTTCTTACCGATACACTTTATCGTGGAGAGGAAATTTACCCACAGGCAGCAACTGAACTTATAAAAAAACTCGGAGAAAAAACACAGGCAAAAATTGTGCTTACCGGAATTGTTAAAAACGATAAGATTCTGAATATGACATATTCAGAGGGTGATATACAACTGAGCGAGGTTGAACGTGAGAGCCGTGTATTTGCCGGCACCGGTGATATTTTTTCGTCAGTTGTGTGTGCATTCATACTAAAGGGCAAGCCGCTTCACAAGGCTGTTGATATTGCCGGAAAGTTTATTTCAACGGCGCTTGAAAGAACAACTATTTCAAATACTCCACTTGCAGAAGGGGTTATTTTTGAGCCGCTTCTTTATAAGCTTGGTAATATATAATCCATATAAAATCAAAAGGCGGTCATTGACCGCCTTTTCAGTTTGCTTATTTTTTCTTTGCAAGTTCCCTTGCAATTCCTGCCGCGTCGGCTACAGTAACCTTACCGTCATTGTTATAATCCGCATAAGGATTTTCTAATGCGTCAATTGTAAGACGCTTTGCAAGTGTTCTTGCTATAAATGCCGCATCGCTGACAGTCATCTTTCCGTCATTGTTGGCATCGCCCTTAGGACGTGTTGTGCCTGTTTCGGTAGTTGTTGTAACTGTTGTTGCTGTTGTGTTTGTTGTATCAATTGTTGTTTCACTTGCCGTTGTTGTGCCTGTTGTATCGGCTTCTGTATCGGAAACTGCCGCTGTTGTTGAAACTGTTGTTCCTGTTGTTTCATTAGGCTTTGTTGTTGCTGCTGTTGTTGTGTCAGTCTCATCAATTCCTACCGTTACAATTACCTGATATGGAGTTCCGCCATTTTTCGTGTCAACTACTGAAATTACTGCCTTACCGTAATCCAATCCCCAGATATTTCCGTCACTGTCAACCGTTACAGAAGAAGTATTGTCAGAAAGCCAGACAGCATTGTCCTTTATTGCTAATGGACAAATAATCTGTGCAGCTTCACCCTTGGAAATTTTCAGTTCATATGGTGTGCATACATTTACAGTATAAATAACTGTTTCTTCTGAATTTGTAAATGTAATTTCTGTTGTTCCTGATGATACGGCATAAATCACACCATCATCAACATAAGCAACATCTTCATTGTCAACTGAAATATCAGAATATCTGTTAGAATTGCCAGTTAACACCACTTTGTCTCCGGGATACATATCAATATAATTTTCCGAACCGACAGTTATTGTACCGCCAAAAGTTTCTACAGTATCTATTATATCGCCATCTGTCACTGAGTAAAAGACACGTATTGTATCAAAATCAATATTATAGGTACATCCATATACTGCATCCTGTGGAATTGCAAATTCAATATATCCAATATAACCATCTGTAATACGACCGCTTACTGAATAAGTTACAAATGTTACTGCGCCATCTAAAGCCTCAGATAGAACAGTATTTTTGTACGTATCATAATCATAAGCCACCGCTGGTGAAGCTGTAAGATTCGAGTCATCCCAACCCAGAACAACATCACAGCTTTCAAGGCTATCTCCGCATTTAACTCTTATCGGCATAATAACAGTTTCGCCCGGCATACCGGATATATTCGAAAGATAAATTGACGGCGTAGGCATATCCTCGTCAGCGTAATCCTCTACGGTAATCGGAGATATAATCTCTTTCGTATAAATACTTGTTGCAGTTGTTTTTACAGGTTCTTCATCTGAATCTGCTGTCGTAACTGCCCTCTTTGTAACTGTTACTATCCCCTGATATATATATCTTCCATCATCTCTGCTGATAGCTGAAACTGTTGTTGTACCCTCTGAAACACCCATTACAACGCCATTTTCAACAGTAACAATACTTTCATCACCAGAAAGCCACTTTACATTTTCCAAA
The DNA here is from genome assembly GCA_015066715.1 of Ruminococcus sp. Classification (GTDB taxonomy): domain Bacteria; phylum Bacillota; class Clostridia; order Oscillospirales; family Ruminococcaceae; genus Porcipelethomonas. The sequence continues at coordinate 26,638 of SVNU01000014.1, forward strand.
TCCTCTGAAGTAAAGATATACTGCTGTTCTCCGACCTCTATTTCGATATCAATAGGTGATTTTACAATTACCTTTGAAGTATAAATCTCGTTGTTGTCCAATATAAACGAAAGCTCTGTTGTACCTGCTTTAATACCTGTCAAAGTATTGTTTATAAAGCTTGCTATTTCTGTATTTGCAGAAATAATTTCAAATACGGCAAAATCCTCTGCAAATTCAAATTCTTCGCCCACATAAATCTCATATGCAAAGTAAGGTTCAGGTAAAACAGTAATTAAACCACCTGATACAGATACAGTATCCGCTAAATCTTCGCCTTCAAATTCAGCAAATGTTTCAACCTTTGTAACATTTAATTTATATTCTGTTCCACCAGCTGCATCTTCAGGAACAGTAAATTCAATATATGCAAGTTCACCGTCTGCAATGGCATCACAACCATATAATACCGCTGTACAATAACCCTCGCCATTAGCAGAAGCCACAGTTGCATCCATCGTAACAGAACTAAATGCCCGATCTGATGTAAGCACCTCGTCCTCCCATTCAATCAGAAATGTCGCCGATTCAAGGTTATTGTTACATGTAATATTTATTGGTATACGGACAGTTTCACCTGGGTATGTTGTCACAGTTCCCAAGGAAATGCCGGCATATGAATGACTATCACGTTCAATAGCTTCTCCGCCGATTTCTTCGGCTAATTCAGCAGCAATTTGTCTTGTAATCGCCGCAGCATCGGCTACAGTAACCTTTCCATCACCGTTAAAATCGGCTGCCGGATTTGTATCCAAATCAATCGGAATACGCATTGCCAAGTTATATGCAATAAATGCCGCATCTCGTACATCTAATTTTCCATCGCCATTTGCGTCTCCGAGAATAACCTGTGAAGCTTCTTCGGCATCAACCGTTAAAGGATGTACCCTCTCCGAAAACATTTGTCCACTACACAAAGACAACACAGTAACTGCCGCTGTTGCAGCGCTTAAAAATTTCTTTGCAATTTTCAAAAAATCGCCTTCCTTTCAAATTATTTTATGAGATAATTTTAACACATTTGTTAATTTTTGTCAAATAAAAAATAAATCATTATTAAATATACTTTTTATTAATTATTGCTAAATCTTAAATAAATTAAAGGCGGTCATTGACCGCCTTTTCAGTTTGCTTATTTTTTCTTTGCAAGTTCCCTTGCAATTCCTGCTTAATTTGACCATTCTTCAAAATAACGTGAAAAGTCAGCAGATGAAAATTCAAATTCTTCAAAGGCACTTGCTCTGTCAAAAGTAGTACCTGTCGAAGCACATGAAGAACCTATTTCTTCGCATGTTGCTTCACTTCCTGAAATATCTACTTTAGAAAAAGTAAGTGTACCGGTATATTGGTCAAGTGAAGTAAGTGCAACTGTTCCGTCATCATTAAACATTCCCATTACGCCCAAGCAACTGTTTACATCGCCCTTGCATACAAGACCATCTGTTTCATTCCATGTATAAATTTTGAAAATACCGGTTTTTCCTGCTTGCGCCGAGACTATCAGCTCAGGAATTGAATCACCGTCAATATCATGTAAATATTGTCCATTAAAACTCAGAGAAGGATCAAATCCGCAATTATCATAATTTGAGAAAACATAATTATAGGATTCTTCCCAGTCAAGCTTGGAAACATCAATATCCTTTAACAAAGCTGTTTCAACATATCCGGAACATACCAGGCCTGAATACTCATATTTGACAGAAGACCAGCCATTATCGTAAGAAGTCACGAGACACAGACTGTCATCAGCCGGAATATTGGTAATAACTCTTGCCGTCTTGTCAGGGCTTATGTAAAGCGGAATCTCGGATGCGGCCGACATGTTATTGCTGAAATTTCTGTCATTTGAATGTCCTGAAGCATAAAGGGCAAATGTTGATTTCGGATTAAATTCAGCAGGATCAATATCTGTTGAAAAGTATGCAAGTTCGCCTGTTTCATTGTTGATATTATTGAGCTTTTCCATCGTCGCAGGATCACTTTCAATATCAAAGCTTATACCCCAGTAAACGCCGTCTATATAAGCAAAAGCTGCATAACGAAGACTTGAACCTGTACCCGAAATGCCTGAAAGATAATCTGCCTTTTCGAGAATTTCCTGATATGTCATGCCAACGTATATTTCATTGTTAAGGTATCCACCTTCTTCGATATTTGCAGCAGTAAATGGTGTATCATAATCATACTCACCATAATCATATCCGATTAAATATTCAGGATACAATTCACTTTTAAAAGCCTCTGCACCATGGTCCTGCCCAACAGAAATATATTCTCCAATCTCCTCGACATTTCCAGAACAGTATGTTTTGAAGGTATTATAACCCATACTTAAAAAATAATTTGCATTTGCAATTGTTGTGGTAGTGGTTGTGGTGGTAGTGGTTGTTGTAGTCGTAGTAACAGTTGTTGCTTCTTCCGTTATTTCTGTTTCATTTACAGATGCAGTGGTTTTCTCGGATTCCTTGTCGCATCCTGACATAATAAATATTGCCGACAATGCCAGAATAGCTGCCACAATCCATATTTTTGATTTCATAAAATTTCCTCCGTTTAAAAATTTATATTTACATTATACACCAAAGTTAAAAAAACGTCAATATTTATTGCTGAAATAGATGTTTAATTTTAGTTTTTTACAATCTGAAAGGCGGTCACCGACCGCCTTTTTAATTCATTTATTTTTTCGCCTTAGCAAGATACCTTGCAATTGCCGCTGCATCTGCTACAGATACCTTGCCATCATTGTTATAATCGGCATAAGGATTTTCTACTGCGTCAATTGTAAGACGCTTTGCAAGTGTTCTTGCTATAAATGCCGCATCCGCTACAGTCATCTTTCCGTCATTGTTAGCGTCACCTAAAGGACGTGTAGTGCCTGTTGCGGTAGTTGTTGTAACTGTTGTTGCTGTTGTGTTTGTTGTGTTTGTTGTATCAATTGTTGTTTCACTTGCCGTTGTTGTGCCTGTTGTATCGGCTTCTGTATCGGAAACTGCTGTTGTTGAAACTGTTGTGCTCGTTGTTTCGACAGGCTTTGTTGTTGCTGCTGTTGTTGTGTCGGCTCCGTCAAGGGCTACAAATGTCATCTCATATACTTCTGAATTTTTAGCAAATTCCTCTGCTGTTGAACCTGAATGTCCGTAAACCACCAGTTGTTCTAATGGAGGCGTAGAGGCAAAAAGCCACTCAATTTCACAGTCAGGGTTTTCTATTGTAATTGATTCAAGTAATTGACATCCATAAAATGCCGCACTACAAATTTTTTCAACAGATTCAGGAATAGTAATAGCTTTTAAATTTGCGCATGCACCAAATGCACAAGCTCCTATCACTGTAACTGACTCCGGAATAGTAACGGATTTTAAATTCTCACATCCGTCAAAAGAACCAGCTCCGATTATTTTAATACCTTCCGGAATTTCAAGAGTATCACCCTCAAAAGCATGTCCGTCTATAAGTATTCCGTTCAATACAACAAAAGTATTTTCAGCCTGCTCATTCTTAAACCATGCTGTATTTGCAAATGTTTCATTGCCAAAACATGTAATATCTTCATCGGCTGTAATTTCAGCAAGCTCTGTGCAGTTTTCAAACGCATCATATGAAATGGAATTTACAGGATATCCGTCAATTTCAGCCGGAATATGTACAGATATTGCTGTTTCTTCACAATCCATTATTCTTACAGAATCAACTATTTCATCATTATCACTGTCAAATAACTCATAATAAAGGTTTTCACCGTATTTCTGACCATTAACAACATTTACAGTACCCTCATATAAAAGCTCGCCTGTTTCCCTGTTATAAGCCGAAATAATTGCTGTACCTCTGTTTTCACCATAAACAACTCCGTCATGATCAACTGTTGCTATTTCTGTGTTGCTGGATGTCCATCTGATTATAGACGAATTATATACATTATCCAAATTAATTTCAAGTTCATCATGTAAATCAAGTTCCATTTCCTTTTCAGGCAATACACGAACCGGTATTGTATAGAGACTTACATCTGTTTCAAGAGTAATAATTATATAACCCTCCGAAACGGCATTTAATGTATTATTTTCTACTGTCAGCATCGTGTTGTCTTCAACTGTAATTTCAAAAATATCATATTCCGCAGGAAATTCAAAGCTTTCACCCTTATGTAAGGTAATTGATTCGTAAACATCAGGGATTACTGTAACAATACCACCGGAAACTGAAACTGTATCTGCTAAATCTTCACCTTCAAATTCAGCAAATGTTTCGACATCTGTAAAGTAAATTTCATATGTGTCACCGATTTCTGCATTTTCCGGAATTATAAATTCAAAGGTTCCTATTTTTCCGTCCGAAACAGCAACGTTGGAATATGCTGAAATCACACAATATCCACTGCCGATTACATGCTGAAAATTTACATCTCCGATCATTTCATTAGTAAACTGAGCCATTGTCAGTTCATTACTATCCCATGCGATAGCAAATGTACCTGATTCAAAATTATTGCCGCATTCAATATTAAGAGGAACAGAAACGGTTTTGCCAACAACGGCTTCTGCGTTGCCTATTCTTATTTTTGCTGCCGAGCTTCCGGTTCTTTCAAGCCTTGCTTCGTTGCGATTGCATGCAAAATTATTGGCAACATTTCTTGCAATATAAGCTGCATCATTTACCCTTATACGACCATCACAATTATAATCCGCATTTTCCGGAATTTCAAGGTCAGGATTTTGAAGTTGCATCGCCAAATACCTTACAATAACTGCCGCATCACGGATATCAAGAACTCCATCAAGATTTGCGTCGCCAATTATCTGACCATCATCATTCAAGGAAGTTGTAACTTTTGTCAAGGTTGTAGAAACGGTAGTAGTTGTAGTAGTTGTATCAGCTGTTGTCTGGCTGGTTGCGGTTGTGGTTATAACAGCATCCTTAACAACTGTAACAACACCCTTATAACATACTTCGCCATCTCCATTTATTCTGCATGTAATAACCGCTGTTCCCTCGGATAATCCGGTTAATATACCGTCTTCGATAACTGCAACATCCGGATTGCTTATTTCCCATTCCACATTATCATACGGAAATTCAGGTGTAAAAATAAATTTCTGCTGATTAATTCCGACTTCAAATTCATCCAAATCCTTAATCAGAAGATTACTTGTGCCAACTAAAAATTCATTTACATAATATTCAATCTGTGTTTCACCAACTGATACAGCACTAATAACATTATTTGCAACCTCTGCCACTGTTTCATCAGAAGAAACTATTTCACATACATCAAACTCATCTGTAAATTCGTATGCTTCATCTTCATACATGCTTATAGTTTCTTCAAATTCCGGATATCCCGGAAGCACCGAAATTGAACCACCGGAAACTGAAACTGTATCTGCTAAATTTTCGCCGTTATATTCATTGAATTCCTTAATTGCTGTAATTCTAAGCTCATACTCTGTATTTGCAGCAGCATTTTCAGGAATTATAAAGTCAACAGATGCTCCAATGTCACCGTAGTAAGATAAATAATTTGCCACTGTACAGTATCCCTCTCCGGTACATCCATATCCGTTGCTTACCTTAGCTTCACCACTTTCATATGTTTCAACGGTAAGCTCTGTATTATCCCACTCGATGATAAATGCCGCAGATGCAAACTTATCGTTGCATGTCATATTAATAGGAACACTGACCGTTTCACCGGGCAAACCTGCAACATCGCCAATATCAAGCTTGGCGTATTCATGGGTATCACGTTCTATTGCTTCTCCACCTATCTGAGACGCTAACTCGTTTGCAATAGTTTTCGTAATGAAGATTAGATCAAATAGATTCACCTTACCATCCTGATTAATATCAGCAGCTATCGTATCTTTCAGCGCTGATGAATTTCCCATCATATAACTCTGAATTGCAGATGCATCACGCATATCAAGAACACCATCAAGATTTGCATCGCCACGAACATACAGCATTGTATTACATACAGTAGTATAAATTTCACCATTTTCATCTGTATATTCTGCCGTTACTTCACATTCAGGATAATCCGATAATCCATTTTCATATGCCTTCATAGGTGATGACGGACTTAATACAATATTTTCCTCGCTAATATCCATTCCATTCAGCTCAGCACCCCAAAAAGCCCATTCTTCCTCGTCAGAATAATGCCATGAAGAAAGTGATATTTCTAATTCACTTTCATAAGCGGAAGCCGCCTCAACCGTTAAAGGCTGTACCCCCCCCCGAAAAACAAATGTCCGCCGTACAGAGAATTGCAGCTGTTGCAATTCCAAGCATTCTTTTTGCAATCTTCATTACAAATTTCCTCCTATTAATAAATTTATACTTACATTATACACCAAAGTTAATGAATTGTCAATAAAAATTGATAGAATAAAAACATCATATAAAAGAAAAAACCACCTAAAATAGGTGGTTTAACTATGCCGGCATCGATATAATTTCCCAGGTCGTCGCCAACCAAGTATCGTCTACGCTGAAGAGCTTAACTTCTGTGTTCGGAATGGGAACAGGTGGAACCTCTACGCCATAAACACCGGCTATCTTTA
>SVNU01000015.1 GCA_015066715.1 Ruminococcus sp.
TAGTTTTCAAACTTTCTGTTCATTTCTTGCTTGTGCAAGAAACGAACCAAAGAACACACAAACTTTCTTATAAAAAGAAAGTTTGAACAAAGAAAATAAAAACTTATAATTGTAACCGAATTCAGACTGTTTCCCCATAAAAGGCAGTGTCTGACTGATAATAAGCATACTCATAATTAAAAGTCAACTTCAAACATATTCCACCCATGTTTTTAATGCTTTTATTTTGAAAAAGCCTTGAAATTATGAACCTACAAAATATTTTTTTATTGCAACCATCTGCAAAATGGACTTTTAATTATGTAATTATGAAGTTGCCAAGTACAGGGAAACATTATTATTTAAGTGACAAATTTATGTAAAGAATTTTTTCTTTTTTGCTGACTTTTTTCTTTTCAAGAAAAGAAAAAAGTTTATGTGCTTTCTTTGTAACTTTCTTTGCACAAGCAAAGAAAGTTAAGAACAAGAATATAGCGGTAAATTACAATTTCATCTGATTATACTCCATAAGGTCCTTTCCACCCATTCCAACAGCCGGAATATTTCTAACCTTATATTTTTTCAATGCCTCAAGCATCTGCTCATCACATACAGCAACACTGTCAAGAACATTTTTTCCTCTTAACGTAAGAACCTGAACTCCCTGAGTATCTCTTGTTGTCTTTGGATTTAAAAGGTCGGTATTGAATATAATAACCTTGCCTGAAGAAGCCGTCAGCATTATTTCAGCCTCATCCTTTACATAAAGAATACCCACAAGCTTTGATTTTCCACTGTAAGCCTTTGCAAGCTTTTTACGGTTTGTTTTGGTTTCATATGCTTTAAGCGGAACCTTGGCAACCTTTCCATTCTCAAAGAAGAACAGCATATAGCCCTCATAATCCTGTGTATAAACCATGTAAGCCACTTCTTCACCCTCGTCAAATGCAAGCTTTGCAGGAACATAGTCACCAAGAACACTTGCCTTTGTATCATCGAAAGCACTTGCCTTTGTTTTATAAACCTGACACTTGTCAGTGAAGAACAGAAGGTCTGTATTGTTTGTAGCTTCTTTATGAATTATTATACTGTCCCCTTCTTTGAGCTTATGTTCGCTGCTCATTCTCAGCGACTGTGGAGTAATTTTCTTGAAATACCCGCTTTCAGAAAGAAACAGATTTACAGGATAATCAGGAACTTCTTCTTCAATATCAATGTCAACAATGTCATTTTTATAGAAAAACATTGTATTTCTCGGCTGTCCGTATTTTTTTATAACCTCTTTCAGCTCACCTACAATAACCTTTTTAATCTTTTTGCTGTCGGATATTATATCCTGAGTTTCAGCAATCTGATTTTCAAGGTTTTCAGTTTCCTGAAGCCTTTTAAGGATGTATTCCCTGTTTAAATGACGAAGCTTTATTTCCGCAACATATTCAGCCTGAATTTCGTCAATTCCAAAACCTATAATGAGATTTGAAACAACCTCACTTTCCTCCTCTGTTTCTCTGACAATTTTTATTGCCTTGTCAATATCAAGGAGAATTTTACCAAGTCCCTTCAAAAGGTGAAGCTTGTCAGTCATCTTTTTAAGTTCAAACGACAAGCGGCGCTTTACACAGTTTTCTCTGAAATTAATCCATTCGCCTAAAATTTCTCTGACGCCCATAACTCTTGGCGAACCGTTTATCAAAATATTAAAATTACATGCAAAGCTGTCCTGAAGCGGAGTCAGTTTGAAAAGCTTGTTCATAAGCTTTTCAGGGTCTGTTCCTCTTTTAAGGTCAATTGCAATTTTCAGACCGCTTAAATCCGTTTCATCACGAATATAGGAAATTTCACGGATTTTTCCAAGCTTTACAAGCTCTATGATTTTTTCTATAATTGCCTCAATTGTTGTGCTGTACGGAATCTGTGTAACTTCAATACAGTTTGCCGATTTATCATAGCTGTACTTTGAACGAAGCTTTACAGAACCTCTGCCTGTTGCAAGGATTTCCTTCATTTCCTCCTCGTCATACAGCATGTATCCGCCGCCAGGAAAATCCGGTCCCTTTAAAGTGCTTATAATATCATGCTCCGGATTTTTTATAAGCGCAATACATGTTTCGCATACCTCTGCAAGGTTAAATGAACATACATTACTTGCCATTGATACCGCAATACCCATATTAGCATTTACAAGTACTGTCGGAAAGGTTACAGGAAACAAGGTAGGTTCTGTTGTTGAATTATCATAGTTGGGAACAAAATCAACAGCATCCTTATCAATCTCTCTGAAAAGCTCGTTACAAATCGGGTCAAGCTTAACCTCGGTGTATCGTGAAGCAGCATAAGCCATATCACGTGAATACTGCTTACCGAAGTTACCCTTTGAATCAACAAAAGGATGCAGGAGTGTTCCGTTGCCGCGTGAAAGACGCACCATAGTTTCATAAATTGCACCATCACCATGCGGATTCAACTTCATGGTTTCACCAACAACATTTGCTGATTTGGTGCGTTTTCCCGTAAGAAGCCCCTGCTTGTACATAGTATACAGAAGCTTTCTGTGGGAAGGCTTAAACCCATCAATTTCAGGAAGTGCTCTTGAAACGATAACACTTACCGCATAAGGCATATAATTCTTTATAAGTGTATCAGTAATCTTTTCATCAACAACAATACCTGCATTTTCTATATATGCATCAGGTTCCTTTTTTGATGCACTTTTCTTTTCCCTGTCAGTTTTCCTTGCCATTTTTCTCACTCTCCTTTTTATGAAATATCTGCCATTTCAAGATAATCGCTGCCATATTCTGCAATATAGTCTTTTCGTTCCTGAAGATTATCACCAAGCAGCATGTCAAAAATCTGCGTTGTAGCTTCAACATCTGACGGTGAAACCTTTATAAGTCGTCTTGTTGCAGGGTTCATAGTAGTGAGCGACATCATTTCCGGTTCGTTCTCACCAAGTCCCTTTGAACGCTGCAGCGTAAATTTCTTTTCACCGATTATTTTTAAAATATCAGACTTTTCCTTTTCGTTATATGCAAAATATGTTTTATCCTTGGTGTTAATTTCAAAAAGCGGTGATTCCGCAATATAAACATAACCCTGTTCAATAAGAGTCGGTGTAAGACGGTAAAGCATGGTCAGGACAAGCGTTCTTATCTGGAAACCGTCAACATCGGCATCGGTACATATTACAATCTTATTCCACTTCAGATTTTCAAGATTAAACATTGAAATGTCCTTATTTGCTTTCGTTGAAACTTCAACACCGCATCCCAGAACCTTCATTATATCGGTAATAATTTCATTTTTGAAGATTTTTGCATAGTCTGCCTTGAGACAATTAAGAATTTTACCTCTAATAGGAATAACAGCCTGAAAATCAGCCTCACGGGCAAGCTTTACAGCACCAAGAGCCGAGTCACCCTCCACTATATAAAGCTCACGCCTTGTAACATCCTTTGTACGGCAGTCAACAAACTTTTTAACCATATTTGAAAGGTCAATTGTACCGGCAAGCTTTTTCTTGAGATTAAGACGTGTTTTTTCAGCATTTTCACGGCTTCGCTTATTTACCATTACCTGTTCGGCAATTTTCAAAACCTCATCAGGATTTTCTATAAAATAAACCTCAAGCTGATGCTTCAGAAATTCAGTCATTGCTTCATAGATAAATTTATTTGTTATAGCCTTTTTAGTCTGATTTTCATATGATGTCTGGGTTGAAAATGAAGATGAAACAAGAATAAGACAGTCCTCAACATCTGCAAAGCTTATCTTATTTTCGTTTTTGAGATATTTATTATTGTTTTTCAGGTATGAATCAATCTGTGATACGAACGCCTGCTTTACAGCTCTTTCCGGAGAACCACCATGTTCAAGAAAGCTGGAATTATGATAATATTCAAGCTGCTTTATCTTATTTGAAAATGTAAGTGCAAAAGACATTTTCACTTTATATTCCGGCTTATCTTCTCTGTCCCTGCCAACTCTTTCTGCGGTCCATGTCTGAATACTTGTAAAATTATTTTCACCTGCAATTTCGGAAACATAGTCAGATATACCGTTTTCGTATACAAACTCTGTCTCATCAAAGCTGCCATCCTCACGCTGATATCGGTATACAAATAAAAGATTTGGATTTACTACAGCCTGACGTTTTAAAATATCACGAAAGTATTCATCTCTGACAGCAATATCAGTAAACACCTCAAGGTCCGGCTTCCATCTGGTTTTTGTACCTGTCTGTTTTTTGGAAGTTTTTTCCTTTTGAAGTCCGCCGACATTTTCACCCTTTTCAAAATGAAGGTTATACTTATAGCCATCTCTTATAATTTCAACATCCATAAATTCAGATGAAAACTGTGTAGCACAAAGTCCTAGACCATTAAGACCTAACGAATACTCGTACATATCCGATGAATCGTCATATTTACCGCCTGCGTAAAGCTCACAGTAAACAAGTTCCCAGTTAAAGCGTTCCTCTGATTTATTGTAATCAACAGGACATCCACGTCCGAAATCCTCAACCTCTATTACATTATCATTATACCTTGTTATAATAATTTTCTCACCATGTCCCGAACGTGCTTCATCTATGGAGTTTGAAATAACTTCAAATACTGAATGTTCGCATCCATCAAGACCATCTGAACCGAAAATAACACCCGGACGTTTTCTTACTTTATCCGGTCCTTTAAGCATGGTAATACTTTCATTACCATAATCCTGTTGTTTCTTAGCCATAGTAATCTCCATTCTCTATGATTGTATTGCCTTAATTCTTCCAAACTCTTTAATGATAACATAAAAAAAAAATATTTGCAAGTTTTTTAAAGAATTTTTCTTAAATAAAATATATTGAACTCTATATATTCATATGACATAGGGTTAAAAATATCAAAATAGAGGAGATGCTAAAGAGCATCTCCTCTAAAATTTTCACACAGGATTGTTTTTTTATTATTATAATAGAATTATCCCCATTTTGCAACAATAACAATACTTTGTCCCGGAATAAGTGCAGGAATCTTTAAAACATTGCCCGGCTTATACACTATTCCATTATATCTCCAGCCAAGAAATGTTTTATCGCCATTTGTGAAGGTACATTCAGGGAAAACAAACTCATCACCACAGTACACCGTTTCAGTAATTTTATCTGTACTTACACCATTATTTGCCGAAATACTGAGCGTAATAGGAGATGGTTGCCACACCGCAGTAAACATAACATCCTTATCCGGAATAGTGTATCTTGCAACCGGACCATAACTGATGTCATCGTAATCGCACCGCCATCCTACAAGCTTGTACCCTGCTCTTGTAAATCTTGAACTATCCGGAAGCTCTGTTCCAAATCCTTCAGCTCCTTGAACGCTGAAATAAGGATACTCTATTACATCTTCATAATCACCGGCATAAAATGTAAGAGTATGATATGTATAGCAAGAAGGAGTGAACACTACATTTTCATCAGGAACAGTAAATTTGTCTCCCTGAACATAAGTTTTACCGTTATAATCCCAACCGGCATGATAAAAACCAGATTTTTTTAAAACATGATATGGAATTATGAAAGTACTGCCGGCATACACGATTTTAGAATCAAGCACAGTCGGATCAGGATACTTTTCAAGAGAGAAACCTTCTGTGTCAAATCTTATTGAAACTGTATTTGAGAATGTTTTATCACCAATACGCTTTCTGATAAGTGTATCACGAACATACTCATAATCTTCAAGCTGATATAAGCCATCATTGGCAATAAGACTTCTTTTTATTTTAATTGCATCAAAAACCGTCATTTTATTGTTATATATATATTTTGGCTCTTCATCAACCATATCTTCAGCAGAAACATTAACAGGTGCAAATAAAGCACATACAGAAATTATCGCTGTCAATATGCATGAAACAATTCTTTTAAACATTTGATTTGTCCCTCCTGTTTATTTAAACTGATTATGAGTAGGATTATATGTATAACCAATCGAAGAAAGCTTATCTGTAATATCCTTTTCAGATATACCATAATCATCACATAAGTCAGCAATATTTGAGTATTTATCTCTTAAAAGCGTATTTACAACACTTAAGAGAATAACCGAATCGTTAGGTAGATTCATATAAACATTCCCTTCATATATTTTAAAACAAATATAACATTTTAAATATAAAATGTCAATATGTAGGAAAAAAATTATATTGATTTTTAAAGATACTATACAATAACATGCAAAATATATTTTAAAAAAGCAATTTTTTGTAAAAAGAAAACTCCGAAACAATCGGAGTTTTCTTTGATTTATAGTCTTATTTCTGAGGACCTAACTTATCCTCTGTGATAGACTTAACCTTATATTCGATAAGCTTAAGTGTATCTGCAGCATCAATATAATCATCGTAAGCAACATTAGCCTGTTCAGTAGCCTGTGCTACAGTTTCAGGAGTATTCTTGCCGAGTGGATAAAGCTGCTTAGCAACAACGTGCTTAGCAAGAGCAGCAACGTCAGCAAGCTCTACAGCACCATTAAGGTCTACGTCACCGTATAAGTAATCTACACCTTCAATAAGTGAACCAGTTGGAACTGTTTCGCCGCCAGTTGGAAGTGTTGCTTCTGATTCTGATGGATCTTCAGAAGTTGTAGGCTGTGTTGAAGAATCTGTAACAGTTACCTTAACTGTCTTTGATACGCCGTTTAATGTTACTGTAATTGTAGCTGAACCAGCAGCAACACCAGTTACTGTACCGTTAGCATCAACCTTAGCAACAGAATCATCACTTGAAGTGAATGTTGCACCAGTAGCAGGAGCACCATCAACCTTAACTTCAATAGTATCAGTTTCGCCAACAGCAACGTTTACATTTGAAGGTGAAACAGTGAGACCATCTTCGCTTGCACCAGCAGCTTCATCCTGCATGAATGAAACAACCCAAGCAAATGGAGCGTTCCAGTTGATTGTAACTTCGTTTACAGACCAAGCTTCGATTGAGTCAACGTAGCATCTTTCAGAAGCATTACCTTCTGCACCAGGAACGAATCCGAGAGCACGAACGTATGGGTCCTGGAGACCAGCATTAGCACCACCAGAAAGAACACCATCTGGAGCCATTGGAAGTGTGCTGTCAAGTTCGTTAGACCAGTATCTGTGGTGAGGTCTCTGTGCATGGTATGAACCGTAACCAGTTACATATGAGAATGCAAGTGGGTTACGTCCGAAGATATAGTCAAGTGCAGTTGCAACACCGTTCATGTACTTGATATCTGATGTTTCGTCATATGCATAAGCCATAACCATAGCATTGTTGATAACGAATGAGTTTGAACCCCATTCAAAACCATCAATAACAACGTCAGCAGGGAGGTTTACAGGGTCAGAATACTGTGTTCCAACATATGGAATACCATATCCCTGTTCTTCTTCCTTAGCTACATATGTATCAGCAGCTGCAACGAGTGATTCTTCAAGAGCTGTCTTATTAGCATCTGTAAGGCTTGTAAGGTCAGCATTATCACTGTTAAGTAAGAGTGAAAGTGAACCAGCAGATGAAGTATTACCCCAGTTGAATGAACCGAATGAACCCTTGTTTTCACCACCTTCAATGTATGTGAGAACCTTGAATGCATCCTTATATCCACAGAGGTCTGTGTAGTATGAGCTATCACCAGTTGTGATGTAAAGTTCACAAGCTGCCCAGTAAGCGTCGTCCTTAACTTCGTTATCACCGTAAGCACCGCCACCGATAGCCTGATCAAGTGGAGCGTAAAGTGGGTCAACACCTTCACCCTGATATTCCTTGAAGTTTGCCTTGAATGCAGCGTATGATGACTTAGCAGCTGCAAGATATTCTGCTGCCTTAGCTGAATCATATGGTTCCCAGAGACGTGCAGCCTGTGCAGCACATGCAACAAAGTTAAGTGTAGCTGCATATGTTGGAGGCTTAACAATTCTTACTGTACCCCATTCTTCTGCATAGTCATAAGGTCTTGTAGCAAGTCCTGTCCACTTATGGTCGTGAAGCTTGTGATATACAAAGCCTGCATATTTACCCCATGTAGGTTCGTCAGACTTAACAATCATCTTCATCATCCAGTCAAGTTCAACAGCACATTCGTCAAGAATGTCAGGAGCCTTGTTATTTGTTTCAGGAATTACAACTGTACCTGAACCATTTTCAAACTTTTCACCATTATCCTGTGCAACAGCTCTTTCGTACATGTTCTGGAGAGTCCATACAGAGATACCACCGTTAACTACGTATTTACCGTGGTCACCGGCATCGTACCAACCGCCTGAAGCTTCGATTGTTGATGAAGCGTATGTACCTGTAGCTTCTTCAGCAGTTTTGTATGACTTAACCCATTCCTTCTGAACTGAAGCAGTGTCAATTGCATGACCACCCTTATGAGCAAGAGTTGATGTATCACCAGATGTGATATATTTTTCTTCAATATCAATACCTGAACGGTTCTGATAGTAGTAGTTGATAGCATTTGTAAGCATATCATGGCTGTCATCTGAGTAGATATTGTCACCAATATTAAATTCGAATGAACGCCATTCGCCTACCTGAATGTAGTATCTGCCCGGCTGTGTGAGATCTGTAAAGTCAATCTGGTGAACTGTATCACCTGAGTCAGCATCAAAGCTGCCAGGAATAGTCTTACCTGTGTAAGCTGCTGCCTTAGTATCAACATTTATAACTTCAAAATCATATGCTGTATTTGCAAGATCAATTGTTGACGGTTCATGAGTAATATCACCCTTGTTATCACCGAGTGTAGCAATCTTCTTGAGATTTGAGTAGTAACCAATCTGATTTACAGAGATGAAGTTGTTTGCAAGACCACTGTTGTCACGTCTTGTAACACCGAAAGTATTGTTAGGGTCATTATCACCTTCACTACCTTTTGTATCTACAAGTGACATATCATCAAACCAGATTTCGTCACCTTCCTGTGTACAAGGTGTGTTCTGGTGTGCACCGGCACCGCCGTAATGGAATGCCCATTCAGCAGCCTCGTCTGTTGTTTTTGCTGTAAATGTACCAGTATGTGTTACCCAATCAGTAGTATTGATTGTCATTGGATCCCACTTAGCACCAAAGTCACTTTCACCTGTTGAGTCGTTGTGCCAGTATTCATTATCACCGCCGATATCACCAATCTTTGTGTAAATCTGAATACCAGGACGTGATACCTTTACCTTATAGCTTACTTCATATGTATGTCCTGCAATGAGATGAAGCTTTCTGTGTCTTGTCTGAAGGTCCCATCTTGATTCACCACCGGCAGCTTCACCACCCGGATTAAGAACCTTTACATGGAATTCTCCTTCGTCAGTAAGGTTAAATTCCTGTTTACCAGGGTTAGTTTCACATGTGTGCCAAGGCAGTGCCTTGTAGTCAAAATTCTGTTCACCAAGTAACTGACCTGCTGAAACAGTCATAGGAACAACAGTAGCAACTGTTGTTGTGAGCATTGTTGCAGCCATAACGCTTGCAGCAACTGCTTTTGCAATTCTCTTATGCTTGTGCATTGTAATTACCCTCCCTAAAAAATTAAGAAAAAAATATTTTTGCGATTTCTCGCTCTTTTACCATTACTTTGTATTATGTGCAATACAAGCAATGCGTGAGCTTCACCACTCACATTTCCGAAATCACATTGAATTCCTTAATGTACCTAAAGAAACACAATGAATTTTCATCCTTATTATAAACCATTTACACAATCTTGTAAAGTACTTTTTGTAAAGTTTGTCGCAATGTATGAAACAAGCAAAAACTTTTTGTATATATTTACCACTGTTAAATTTTTATTTTTATATTTCTTTATTTTTGGTAATTTCTTATTAACATTCAGCCGGTTATTTCAATAAGCTCCTGTTCGGAGATTATCTCAATTCCAAGGGACTGTGCCTTTACAAGCTTGCTTCCCGCATCCTCTCCTGCAACGACATAATCTGTCTTTTTTGACACCGAACCTGAAACCTTGCCGCCGAATTTTTCTATAAGACTCTGTGCTTCCTTACGCTTGAGCGTAGGTAAAGTTCCTGTCAGCACAAATGTTTTTCCGTCAAATCTCCCGTCACCACCGGAAGAAAGGGAATCATAGGTCATTTTAAGTCCGTATTCACCAAGTCGCTTGATAAGTGATATACGATGCGGCTCACGGAATGCGTTATACACATTTTCAGCCATTACAGACCCAAAACCCTCAATCTCTGAAATCTCCTCAATGGAAGCGTTCATAACCGCATCAATATTTCTGAATTTTTCACACAGAAGCTTTGCCGCCTTTGCTCCGATATTTCTTATACCAAGTGCAAAAACAAGTCTGTCAAGATTGTTTGATTTTGATTTTTCAATGGCTGCAATAAGATTTTCAGCAGATTTTTTTGCAAACCTTTCAAGTGATGCAACATGCTCCGACTCAAGACAATACAAATCAGCAACTGACTTTATAAGGTTGTTGTCAAGAAGTGCCTGAATATTTGCCGGTCCAAGGCCGTCAATATTCATAGCATCCTTGGAAGCGAAATGAATTATATTTTTGTAAAGCTGAGCGGAACAATCGGTATTAGGACATCTCAATACGCTCTCATCTTCGTATCTTACCGCCTTTGTACCGCATACAGGACATTTTTCCGGCAAAATAAACGGGACTGAATTTTCAGCGTGGGAAACTGATTTTATTACCTCGGGAATTATTTCTCCGGCTTTTCTTACTAATATAGTATCATTTATACGTATTTCTTTTTCATCAATAAACTGCTGATTATGAAGAACAGCTCTTGAAACGCTTGTTCCGGCAAGTGTCACAGGGTCAAAAACAGCCACAGGAGTTATGGCACCTGTTCTTCCTACATTAACTTCAATTGAGCGAAGAACTGTTTCCTTTTCTTCCGGCGGGAATTTATATGCAACCGCCCACTTCGGAGTTTTTGCCGTTGCCCCCATCTTTTCACGCTGCGAAAAATCATCAACCTTTATAACAACTCCGTCTATATCAAATGAATAATTATTTCTGCCTTCACCTATTCTGTTTATTTCATTTACAATTTCTTCAAATTCTCTGCACTCAATATAGCTTGGAATAACCTTGAAGCCAAGGGATTTCATATAATCAAGTGATTGTTTGTGGGACTTTATTTCAGTTCCCTCTATCTGCTGAAGATTAAATACAAAAATATCGAGCTTACGTTTTGCAGCAATTTTCGGGTCTTTCTGACGAAGTGAACCTGCCGCTGCATTCCTCGGATTTTTGAATGGCTGCTCATCATTAAGCTCCTGTTCCGCAACTAAGCTTTCAAAGCTTTTTCTTGGCATGTATACTTCCCCACGCACCTCTATAAGCGGAATATCTTCAAAAAGTGTAAGCGGTATTGATTTGATTGTTTTAAGATTATTTGTAACATCCTCACCTGTAAAACCGTTTCCACGGGTTGAGCCAACTGTAAGCTGTGAGTTTTCATACTGAAGTGAAACGGAAAGACCGTCTATTTTCGGTTCTACAATAAAAACAGGATTATCAAGCTGTTCCCTGCACTTTGAAACAAAGCTCTGAACCTCATCAAAAGAAAAAACATCCTGAAGGCTTCCCATCTGAACTTTATGCTCCACCTCAGCAAATGTATTCAGTGCTTCACCGCCGACACGTTTTGTAGGAGAATTCTCAAAGGCATATTCAGGATTTTCCGCTTCAAGAGTTTTAAGCTCTTTCATCATCATATCATATTCATAGTCAGATATTTCAGGATTATCCAGAACATAGTAATTTCTGTTATGTTTTTCAAGCTCTGTCGAAAGGGATTTTATTCTGTCCAAAATTTGATTTTTTTCCATATAAACACCATTTTCCATATCATTTTTTACATTAATTATATCATAACACATAATTATTTTCAACTTGTTTTTATCAGACATTTTATCGAAAAAAGTAATTTGCAATTAACGGATAAATATGGTATAATATGTATATCATATATTTTAAGG
The DNA here is from genome assembly GCA_015066715.1 of Ruminococcus sp. GTDB lineage: Bacteria > Bacillota > Clostridia > Oscillospirales > Ruminococcaceae > Porcipelethomonas. The sequence continues at coordinate 11,975 of SVNU01000015.1, forward strand.
AGAATTAAAATGGTTATTATTGAAATGGAAAACGGCAAAGAAATCAAAATTGAGCTATATCCTGATATTGCTCCGATTTCCTGCGAAAACTTTGAAAAGCTTGTAAACGATGGTTTTTATGACGGACTTTGCTTTCACAGAGTAATTCCAGGCTTTATGATTCAGGGCGGATGTCCGGAAGGAACAGGAATGGGCGGTCCGGGCTGGACAATCAAGGGCGAATTTGCTTCAAACGGCGTAAAGAACGATTTAAAGCATACAAGAGGTGTTCTTTCAATGGCTCGTTCAATGATGCCTGATTCTGCCGGCTCACAGTTTTTCATAATGCATGAGGATGCTCCGCATCTTGACGGCAACTACGCTGCTTTCGGCAAGGTTGTAGAGGGAATTGAAGCTGTTGATGAAATAGCATCAGTTGAAACAAACTTTGATGACAAGCCACTCCAGCCGCAGATTATCAAAAAGATGTACATCAAATAACAAAAATAACGGTGAAGCATTGGTACTTCACCGTTTTTTATTCATTAGAAGTTTGTCCAATATATACATATTAACCATATTTATACATGTATAATTTGTAATGCATTAAAGGGATATTTTTTTCTTTTCTTTCGTATAATATTTAGCAGATATTCAAATACCAAGGAGAGATAAAAATGATCTGTTATGAACACTATCCTTTTTCCGTAAGACCACTGCCCTATCCTGCAAAATCACTTTCGCCGTATCTTACAGCACGGACACTTAAAATCCATCACGACGGACATTATGCAGCATACATACAAAATCTCAATAAAATTCTCGAATGTTTTCCGCAGTATCATCACCTGCCGCTTGAAGCACTGCTGTTAAAGCAGGCATTTCTGCCGTCTGAAATACGTTCGGAAATAAAAACAAATGCTGGAGGAGCATTTAATCACATGCTGTACTTTGAATGTATTGCACCGCCGTCACGAAGCAAGCTCAGTGACAGCTTCAGAAAAATAATATGCGACAACTTTTCAAGTGTTGAAAATCTTCTGATCACACTGAAAAATGCCGCACTTTCAATAAAAGGCTCCGGTTTCGCCTATCTTGCCTCAGACATGTCTGGTAAAATGCATATACTTGCACTCAAGGACTTTGAAACACCAATAGAGCAGCGACTTAATCCGCTTCTTCCTATAGATATGTGGGAGCATGCCTACTACCTGCAATATCAGTATCATAAAAAAGATTACCTTAACAGCTTTATGCGTGTTATAAACTGGCAGAGAGTTGAGATGAATTATTTTTCTGCATAATAACTTTTACATGAAATATAACCGAAATAATACAGAAACATGCTGCAGCACCAAGAATCGCTCCAGCTGTGTCAATAAAGACATCCTTTATCATAGGCGTTCTGCCGGGTGTAAAGCTCTGATGGTATTCGTCAATAACTGCATACACCATGCTTATAAATACACTAATTACACCACTGAAAAAATAACTCCTTACCCATATTACAGTCTCAGCATAAATAAATGCACTCATGAAAAAAAAGACTGAAAAATGCGCTGCTTTCCGTATAAACAGATTAAGTTCATATATAATGGTACCCTGAACATCTGTTTGCATATACGGAAAACTCTTAAAAAGTCTCTTTGCAATTGCACATGTAAAATCACGGCTCAGGTTGTTTGAACTCCCACTGTCCTGTGATGAAAAATAAAATATCATTGCCATGCTGATAATTAATGGTATTGTTATTATTATTGATAAAATGATTTTTCTTTTCAATATAAACTCTCCAATAGTATGTTTGTTTTTTACTGATTTGATTTTAACATAAATCTACCAATTTGTAAAGTTATATTAATATATTATATATCGCATATATTGACTTATTTTTCTCTTTGGTATAAAATGATATTAAAACAACATACTTATATATTTATTATGAGGATAAAACAATGCATGAAAAAAACAAATACGTTAAAACTTCTCCGGGCTTCAGGTTTCTTTATACTGCCCTGACAGTTATTTTGGCATTGCTGCTTCTTTATGCTGTCTATCTCATATTACGTCAGGAAGAACCGCATGTAATTACTCAGACGCAGCTTGAAAGCATGGAAACAGAGGAAATAGAGATTGAAGTTACCACAGAACCGTTTGCAGTTCATATTGAATACCCTGTTGGTCTTGAATCAGCCAAAGCCTTCGACAGTACAATCGCAAGCAAATACTGTGTACTGCTTGACACTGAATCCAATGCAGTTATTGCACAGCGTGACGCCGAAAAGAAAATGTATCCTGCTTCAATGACGAAGGTTATGACGCTAATTGTCGCAGTAGAAAATATGACCTCCCTTGATGACACATTTACCATGACTCATGATATTCTCGCTCCACTGTATGATGCTGACGCTTCCATGGCAGGATTTCAGGAGCATGAAGTAATTACTGTAAAGGACATGCTTTATGGAGCAATTCTGCCGTCAGGTGCAGATGCTACCGCCGGACTTGCCCGGAAAATTGTAGGAAGCGAAGAAGAATTTGTAAAGCTTATGAACGAAAAAGCGGCAGCACTCGGACTTCATAATACTAATTTTACAAATACAAGCGGACTTCATAATAATAACCATTATTCTACTGCACTTGATATGGCTGTAATTTTAAACTATGCTTTGAAAAATGACTTATGCCGTGAAATTTTATCAACATATCAGTATACAACCTCTAAAACAAAGGAGCATCCTGAAGGAATTCTCCTTGAAAGTACCATGTTCAGCAGAATGTACGGTGATGAGGTAGAAGGAGTACAAATAAAAGGCGGCAAAACAGGCTTTACTTCTGAAGCGCAACATACAATGGCTTCCTTTGCTGAAAAAAACGGCAAGGAATATATTCTTGTTACTGCTTACGAGGATGACAAATGGGGCAGCGTATATGACGCTTTTGATATATACGAAAACTATCTTGATAAATAAACCAAACTGCACAGCATAAAGCTGTGCAGTCAGACTGTAGAAAAACCTCATTTTCGATTGTTGTGCCGATTAAATCGGCAGATTTAAATAACGAGGAAAGATAGTAAGGGGACGCTTTTTCTTGCAAAGCGTCCCCTCTTGAAAAACAGCCCACAGGGCTGTTTTATCAATTCACCCCTCGTAAATGCGCCACTTAGGCAAGGTGCTTCGCCGTCTGCGGACGGCGACGAGTGGCGCTGCCCCTCGACCCCGCAAGCCTTTTCCCTAAGGGATGCAGAGCAGAAAAGGCTTGACCGAAACTTTCAAATTTGAAAAAAATCTTTTTCTAAAGACTTTTTCGACAAACTGACTGCACAGCATAAAGCTGTGCAGTTTCATTTTAATCATATACAAATGGTTCAATTTCTGTATCGTCAGCCGGAAATTTGCACACATCAGTTTGTCTGATATTTTCAATATCAGCCGAAATAAATAATTCCGATGAAAGTGCATACACATAATCGTCAATGATTAGCGCCCTGTCAAAAGCCGAATGATAAAAACTATCATATAGGTATTGGCTGTCATATGAATAATCTACACTTCCAAGCTCCTTGAATTTTCCATTTTCGAAGGAATAAAAGACATACGCACTTTCAAGCTGATATATATCATTATGCCAGTTCTCTGATGACACCGGAAAACCGATTATATTATGCTCAGGACTTATAAGAAGCGCCTTTCTGTCATATAGTGCCTGAGAATAAACATAGCTGTCAATACCGTCAGAGTTTATTTCCACACTATCCAGAACCTTCAGATTATCCGGATTACTGTTATCAAACATAGAAAGCTTTAATCCGTATAAATCCCCTTCTTCATTTCCGCTTTCACCAAAACCTAAAAGCATACCATCCTGCCATTTCTGCATATAACTGCTGTAACCGGTAATTTTTAGCTCGTCCATCAGAACAGGGTTTACAGGGTCACTTAAATCCACCGAGTACAGAGGGTCAGTCTGACGAAATGTTACAACATATGCCTTGTCTCCTTCAAAACTCACTGATTTTATAGTTTCATCAGGGCCAAGACCGGTAATATATCCCACCTGCTCAAGATTCATATCAAGTACATAAATGCAGTTGTTGGTATCAATGCCGCTTATGCCCAAAATATCCATTGTTTCAAATGTAGTTGCGATTCTGAAGTAACCGTCGTATTCACTCATTGAAAACTGGTCCTTGATATATCCTCTTACACTTGTTCCTGCCTTTGGAATTATTTTTCCCTTATCTATCATAAAACGTGTTATTTCGGTATTATCCCAGCCATATGCTATATAAAGATTTTGCTGTGAACAATATACATCACCTGAAGTTCCGGCAACTGCCTTTACATCGACAGGCTGACACGGACTATCCGAATTAATATCAAATGATGCTAAATTTATAAACGAAGAAGTATAATCCCCTTTGTAGGTAGACAGCAAAATATCATCACATTCAAGATATGTTTCTTCCCCCTCTGATACATATGACGGTATGTATTTTTCAGTTTCCTTTGGCTCTATACCTTCATAGTAAAAATCGTAATTAACATCTTCAGATATAAGATACATATAGCCATCGTCCATTAACCTTATATCCTGATAATAACCGTCCTGTGAATACTGTCCGATAAGCTTATTGCTGTCTTTAGAATAAAATGTAACAAGTGTCTTGTAGTCAGTATAATCATTTTCTGAAGAAATTACAATCAGCTTATCATCATAAAGATACATCTGATTTATACTGCCTATATCTTCCGCAATTACATCAGAGCTTATAAATTTACCATTTTCAACCTTTGCTGTTCTTATTGAACCATCTGAACAGTAGTAAATATTGCTGCCATCTGTTTTTACAATATCAGCTTCATTTACACCTTCCTCCTGATTATAGGTTTCGGTATAATTCTTTTCCATTTCCGGAGATGTCAGTGCAGAATTATCATCAGTACCATTACTTACTTCGCCGACTATCCCGCCCTCAATACCATCTGCAGAGCCTTCATCACCATAAGAATAAACTTCTTCCTCGACAGCACCTTCAGCCACTGCATCATAATCATCTGACTTAACATGATATTCTGCCAATTCATTAAGCTTCAGATATTCATATATTTCATCGTAACTTCCTGCATACTTCATATTGCTTATACTTATATTTTCATCTTTATAATATAAACTGTCGTAATAAAGCTTTCCGGAAATTCCTACAGCAAGTGCCGCCACAGCAGCAAGCGATGTGATTTTTATAATTTTACGCTGAACAGAAATCTTTCTTTTGTCAGATTTTGCTTCTTTATCAAGCATTTCTTTTATAGCTTCAGGAGAAAGCTTGTCAGGTACCTGTGCCTGTTCAAGAATTGCTTTTACTTCATTTTTTTTATCATTCATTTTCCGCACTCCTTTCAGACTGTAAGATTTATCCGAAGCTGTTCCTTGATTCTTGCAAGCCTTGAACGAACTGATGAAGCCTTCATACCGAATATTTTCGAAATTTCTTCTGAATTATAGCCGCCCAGTACTGAAAGCGACAGTATTGCTCTTGAATCGTTGTCAAGCATTTCCAGTGCCTGTTTAAGCTCCGCATTCTGAAACTCAAATTCTTCTGTTTTGGTTTCTTCACTCAGTTCGCCGGATGAATTTATGTATTCTTTCTGTCTGCGCTTTATTTTTGTAAACAGAATTTTCATAATCCAGCTTTTGAATGCATCCTCATTCTTCAGATTTTTTATAGATGCAAAGGCGTCAATAACAGCTTCACTTACAGCGTCGCATGCATCATGCTCATTTCTCAGATTATATAAAGCTGTATGATACATCTGCTTGTATACGATAGTATATAAGCGTGCAAAAGCATCTGTATCCCCTTTTCTCGCAAGCTTTATATCATTTTTAAAATCCTTCATAATTCCCTCCTTGAAATCGATTTCATAATATAAGTGTATTTTTTGTCCGGAATTGTTGCACATATTTTTCAAATTTGTCAATTTGCACAAATAACAAATAAATTCATTGTCATATTTATTAATAAACAAAATAAAGATTGAATAATACTATAAAATATGCTATTATATATTTATAGTCAAATTATAGGAGGTACTCCATGAACAACGCATTCAGACCAGCTGACATTCTTATTCCGAATAAAAATGTTAACATTAATAATTGGGCAGTTATTGCATGCGACCAGTATACCAGCGAAGCAGAGTACTGGCAGCAAACCGAAAAAATTGTCGAAAATGATTTATCAACTCTCAATCTCATTCTTCCGGAAATTTTCCTCGAAAATGATAATGTGGCAGACAGAATAAAGAATATTCACAATAATATGGATAAATATCTTGCAGACGGTATTTTTGACGAATACAAAAATTCTATGATTTACATAGAAAGAATTCAGAGCAACGGTATTCTGCGTGCAGGAATTCTGGGTATGATTGACCTTGAGGAATATGACTTTTCAAAGGGCAGTACATCACAGGTTCGTGCAACAGAAGCAACTGTAATTGAAAGAATTCCACCGAGAGTTAAAATTCGTGACGGTGCATCTCTCGAGCTTCCACATATAATGATTCTTATTGATGATGAAAACAAAACTGTTATCGAACCTCTTGAAAATGATAAAAACAAAATGCAGAAGCTTTATGACTTTGAGCTTATGCAAAACGGCGGAAAAATCAGCGGGTATTTAATTGACAACGATAAATGCAGTGATATTATTTCAAAGCTTGATATCCTTGGTGATGCAGAAGGCTTCAGAAAAAAATACAACTGCAGTGATATACTTCTTTACGCTATGGGTGATGGAAATCACTCTCTCGCCACCGCAAAGGAATTTTATGAACAGCTTAAAAAGAATAATCCTGACAAGGATTTTTCCAATCATCCTGCAAGATATGCTCTTGCTGAAATTGTAAATCTGCATAGTCCTGCTCTTGATTTTGAAGCTATTCACAGAATAATTACCGACGCAGATACTGACAAACTATTTTCGGAAATGACAAACACACTCGGACTTTCCGAGACACCTTCAGAACAGTCATTTACATACATATTAAATGGCATTGAAAAAACATTGTATATTCACAATAAAAATTCCAATCTGACTGTCGGCAGTCTACAGAATTTCCTTGATAAGTACCTGTCCGAAAACAAGGGAAAAATTGATTATATTCATGGTACAGATACTGTCAGAAATCTTGCAAAGCAAAAGAATTCAATAGGATTTATACTTCCTGATATGGCAAAATCCGAACTTTTCCCCACTGTCATTAAAGATGGTGCACTTCCTCGTAAAACATTCTCTATGGGTCATGCAGAGGATAAGCGTTATTATATTGAATGCCGCAAAATTAAATAATTTCATATAAAATTAAGGTAATACAGCTTTCTGCTATATTACCTTTTTTATTATACAGCCCTTATGCTATTATGTCAATGTCAATATGAATATGGATTTTTTTCGTACAAATCCTTGAGAACACCTAATATGCGCTTTTCTATTCTTGATACATAAGACCTCGAAATATTAAGCTTTTGTGCAACTTCACGCTGTGTAAGAGGTGTGCATCCATATAATCCGTAACGAAGCTTTATTATTTCAAATTCGCGCTTATTAAGGTTCTTTTCAAGAAAAGTGTAAAGTTGACGTGACTGAATTGATAGGTCAACCTGATCAATTATATCTGATTCATCCCCCATGATGTCAAGAAGTGTCAATTGATTTGCACATACATGATATATGTTAGTATAAAAATTGAATAGCTATTTTAAAACTACCTTTATTACCACGTTCTGTACGTTCATATTCTATTTTTTTAATGATTGATTTAAGCAGCGTATTTTTTTCTTTAATGCTCATACTGCGATTATAGGCATAAATAATAAACTTCATCCTGAGCAAATGTTCTTTAATATCTGCTTCGGTTACTTTTTCAGATTTTACCTTTATAAGTTCTTTTTCGAGGGCTTGTTTTTTATTATTAAGTATTCCGGAACGTTCGACAAAAACCTCTGTTGAGTAAATTCCCTGCTCAAGAAGGTCATACAGTTTATTTTGCTGTGATCTGATTTTCTCAATCTCTTTTATAATACTTTTTTCGATAGCGTCATTACTGTTGCTGTTAATTTTATTATTATCTGATGATTTTAATTTTTCTCTGTATGTTCTGACAATTGCATCATAAACAGCTTTGTCAACATCCTCAAATTTAGCAGAAACGCAATTACATCCGTTATGATTACACATAAGAAAAACATCGTTATTTACATACGGTCTTCTTACCATTGCCCGACCGCACAATTTACAGTACATAAGTCCGGCAAACTGGTTTTTTAGCTCTGTGCTTTGTTTTGTTCTGGTATGAGTATTAACTTTTCTGATAGCTTCCGCCCGTTTCCACACTGCCTCATCAACGATAGCAGGGTGCAAGCCGTCATACACTTCATAATCATGATTTATAGGATTTGTAATCTTTATCCGGCCGTTTTCCATAATCTTCTGATTTTTTCGCCAGTTCCAACGAAGCTTACCGTAATACAAAGGGTTTTCGATAATAGCTTTTACAGTGGGCCTGCTCCATGTATCAATACGCTTTGGCTTGATTCCGAGGTTGTTAAGATGTGTGGCAATTTTGGAATAGCCCAAATCGTGATTAATATATAAATCATACATAAGCCTTACCGCATCCGCTTCATCCGGAACAGGTTCAAGTGTGTAGCATTTATTTTCATAGTCATGCACCTTCTTATATCCGTATGGAGCATTCGAGCCTATATAATTGCCTTCTTTAACAGAAGCAAGTCTGCCTGCCTGCATACGCCTGTTAATGGTTTTATACTCACGCCTTGACATAAAAAGGGAGAATTCAAAGTATTCTTCGTCATATTCGTTTGACGGGTCATACACCTTTGCCGGTGTGATTATTTTTGTAGCAGAATATTTAAAGGTACGTGCAATAATACCCTGGTCAATGCTGTCACCTCTTGCAAGACGTTCAATTTCCATACAGATAACACCTGCAAAAGTACCTTTTTCAACCTTTTGAAGGAGTTTCTGTATCTCAGGACGTGACTGAATTGTATCACCCGAAACAAGTTCTTCATATACTTCTGTAACTGAAAGCTGCTGTTTTTTCGCAAGTTCCAGCAAAGAAGCACGGTGTCTTGCAAGAGTTTCGCCTTCTCCCCTGCTTTCGGCTTCCATATCGGCTCTTGACTTTCGTAAATAAATTGCGTACTGGTCAGCCATTTTATACCCTCCCTGACAATTTTTAAAAAGAGCGATATAATATATGTATTAATATAATTCTCATATATTACATCGCTTCTCCCCTGCTGTTTGCGGTAGCAGGGATTTTTTTATCTATTTAACTCATCATACATTACTTCTCCATTATAAATCATAAGTAATATATTATCAGTATTAGCTTCATTTAACAAATTAAACGTAACATTTGCATTTTCATCAAAAGTTCTTGCCGCTTCGTAAAACTGAGTAGTTGCGGTTTTCAAGTTATCTACCATTGTATCCCATTCGGCTTTTAAACTTTCATCTTCTTTCGCAAGTATAACTGATTCAACTATATCATCTTGCCATAATGATATAAGATAACTACCTATTTCTTCATTATATTCAACATTAAAATTACTTTCATCGAAGCTTTCTGCCATACTATCTCTTAATAATCTGATTACAGCACCTCTATCAGTTTCTTCATCAGACTTATTTTCTTCAATTGTATTAGCTGTTGTTGCAGGTTCAGTTGCTTTTACACTACTAATATATATAGCATCATCAAAATCCAATCGATATGTATATGAGTGTGTAAATTTTCCTTTAATTGTTACTGTATCTCCTTCGTTCAATTCAGGAAGATTATCTGATTTATCACTATCAAGACTAAAATATAAACAACAATCATCTTCATTGCCAACCACTTCATCCGTATCAAGTGTTATAGATAAATTTGAATTAATATCTGATAATATACCGGTTATTTCAAAGACTTTGTCTTTATTTTCTTCAGCGGTTTTCTTTTCGTCCTCATCAAACATATTTACAAAATCATCTGCACTTATTGAAATAGCTTCTGCCGTTTCAACATCTACAGGCTGTGTGCATCCGGTCAATGCTGCCACTATTAAAATTGCTGATGTTGTTGCTAAAATCTTCTTAATATTCATTATTACGTCCTCCTTATATGTCAATCTATAAAGTCACTTTCTTCCAAAGCACCGATAACTCTGCCTGAGCAGATAACGACATCATGCTCTGTAAGTTTTATGTCGGGATATTTGTCATTGTGGGAAATAAGCCTGTCACCGCCGTATTCCTTGACAAATCCATCACCATTAACAACAAATATACCAATATCACCTTTATTTATAAAGGGCATACTTTCAATAAGAAGTATGTCACCATCAAAAAAGGTACTTTCCATACTGTCACCCGATACCTTTACAGCAAAATCAGCTTGTTTTGTAAGGTCACTGGCTCTTACGCTCATTATTTCATAGTTTTCGGCGTAAAGGTCTACACCTGTTCCGGCACTTGCCGGCAACTGGGATAACTTTATTTGTATTATCTCCGGCTTTTCTTCTTCTGGAATAGATGTACAGCGTTCGTATTCCGATTCAAGAACTACATCAACTGTTTTTTGACCGTACACATCAAGTGTGCGGTATTTTTTTACTATATTATCCTCTTTAAAAGAATACTTCAATATAGTATGTGATGTATTATTGTTTAAATTTTCACCAAGAAGGTCACTTATTGTGCAACCAACAGCCTTACAAATAGCTTCAACTGTACCAAGCTTAGGATTAGTATTATGCCCAGATGTAATTTTATCAACAGTGCTTATTGTTAATCCAGTCATTTGTGCAAGTTGTGCATTGGTTAGTCCTTTTTGTTTTTTAAACTCGTTTATCTTTTCAAGTCCCATTTTTTCACCTCCTACTAATAATATAGCATAGCTGTAATTATATGTCAAGAAAAAAACTTCAAAAAAATGATGTTTTTTTCAAAAAAAGCATTGACAACTTCAATACAATGATGTATAATATACTCATAACATCAATTAAATGATGTTTGATAAAATTTATGTACATAGGCAGGTGAAAAAATGATAGCTGACATCCCATATTATCCTACACTTGAAGCTAAAATAGCAGAAAAAGGATACGCAAAAAAGGATATTGCAAAAGAACTTGGAATATCTCATCGTTCGTTAACAAGTAAACTTTCGGGCAGTGTTGATTTTTGGTGGAAAGAAGTTGAAGTTTTATGTAAGCTTTTTTCGGACATCTCTCCATTCGAATTATTCAGCCACGCAGAAGACACCGAAACATCATAGAAAGGAGGCTATATGAAAGAATTTTTAATAGAATTATTAATTACAGTATTTGTTGCCTTCATACTTCCCTGTGCAGCATCAGTAGCAACAACGTTGATTTTTATGCCGTTAATAGAGAAGTTAGTAGCAAAGTTAGTAGCGTAGTAATCATTGATACAACAACAGGAAAAATTATACTGTTTCTTATGATCAAAAACAGTTCGGACCATTTGAACGAAAAATAATCCTGTATGTATGCTTTACCGCTATCAGTAATTTTGTAAACAATCGGCTCTATTGAAGTTTGCCACATATCTGTTTCTGATACTATTTCAATAAATTTCAATTCCAAAAGTTCTTCTATTCTGACACCGACTGTTTCCCCAAACTTTTCAGTAGCAGACAGAAGCGTCATATCTCTTTTGTTTATTGCTTTCAGAAGCTTATATGTCTTTGACGGTATTACAATCACTTTCTTCACCACCCTTCTGCTTTTATTATAGAACTGCTGGTGAAATATGTCAATAAAGAAACATCATAGGAGGTATATTTATGATGAAACCAAACGATTTTTGTCTCAACACAGAAGAAACCGGTTGTGTATGGGGGCAGCTTGTAAACTGGGAATGCGTAAAGCTTGCAAAAAAGCTATACAAGCTTGAACTGCTTGGTGTTTATACTGAGTACAACGGCAAGAAGTATGTTGTTCTTCGTGCTGACAAACAGGGTATTAACTATATCATAGAGATTTGAAAGGAGTAACCCATGGCAGAAAATAAAATAGCCTGACAATCGGACAAACGGCAGGTGCATATATTTTATAAAAAGGAGCGTGAGTTTATGAAGTATTCAGGTGTTTACGAATTTGAAAAGGGCACGGTTCATTGGTCAAGACCTACACCGGATGAAATATCAGATGAGGAGCGTGCAAGACGTGCTCAGAACTTTGCTGACGTGGCACTAAAAATAATGCTCCGATGTAAGAAAAGAGAAATTGAAAACGGCAATGGTGACAGACTTGAGGAACTCGGTCTGGGCGGTTTGCCGGATGTATAAATTTAAGGAGGACCCAATGAACGACTACAAATTATTGCACAACGGCAGGCACACGAGGTGTGCTGAGACGGTAATTACTCTTAACGGCAACGGTGAGGTTACAAGCAGTTGTAATCCTGATTATGTACCGAATGATACGGAATTTGATGTGTGCCGTAATCTTGGCATTATCGAAAACGGTACTGACCCTGTGCTTGTTGAAGAAGCTAAGTTTAAAATGCGTGAGAGTAATTATAACGAGGTTAAGAAAAGGAGGTTGACAGCGTGACGATAGCAGAATTCCAGCAGAAACAGAAACTGCCGTATGAAGCAAAAGTAGCACATGCTGAAATCAGAGCAAGAGAGTTTTACAATACAATTCTCGGACGTGGTGATAATGTGCATGTATCTGTTGGTGGTCTTGACAGTATAACACTTCTTGTATTTCTCAGGCATATCGGCATTAATGTTCCTGCAATTTCGGTAAGCATACTTGAAGACAAGGGAAATCAGGAGGTACACAGGCAGCTCGGTGTTACAAATATTGCTCCGTATATGAGCAAAACACAGGTGCTGAACGAACTCGGTTTTCCAGTTGTTTCAAAAGCCAAAGCAAATAAAATCTCATATCTGCTTAATGAAAATGCAGAAAAACAGACGTTTATTCATGCCATTATGACAGGCGACATGGGAGAACAAGGCGGTTTTAAACATTCAAACCGTATAAAGCTTCCTGACAAGTGGTTAAAGTTGTTTGGTAAAAACTATGCTGAACACAGACCTGATTTATCATATGCTGATATACCTGAATTTAAAGTATCGTCAAGATGCTGCTACTATATGAAAGAAAAGCCGTGTGATGACTGGGCAAAGGAACATAACAGTTATCCGTATCTTGGTCTTATGGCTTCAGAAGGCGGTCAGCGTGAAATGGGACTTATGAAAAATGGTTGTAATTATTACGGCAAATCAACAACACGAAGTTGTCCGTTTGCAATTTTCAGCCGTCAGGATTTGTTGCAGTTGACTTTAGACCTTAATGTTCCTGTTCCGAAAGCTTATGGTGAAATTGTTCGTGATGCAGATGGAACACTCAGAACAACAAGAGCTCAGAGAACAGGCTGTTCAATGTGCGGTTTTGGAATACATATAGAAAAAAGACCACACCGATTTGACAGACTGCGTGAGGACAACCCTAAAGAATGGCATTACTGGATGTATAACTGCTGTACAGACAGTAACGGCAAAAAATACGGCTGGGGACGTGTGCTCGACCATATAGGCATTGAATGGGAGGATGAATATATTGAAAATACTCAACTCTCATTTATATAAAAAAACCGCCCCGACATTGCAGTGTCATGGGACGGAAACAAAATAATTTTTACACGTTTATTGTAACAGAAAGGAACGGAAATGTCAAGTCTTTCAAAACAAATTGAGTCCTTTTGTTCCGAAATAAAGAAAGAAATATCACACTGGGAAGATATAAAAGACAATGGCTGTAGTGATACGTTCTGGTGTGATGGTGTAAATATGGATTTGACACGCAATCACATTTTGTATTACAAACGTCAACTCAGAGAGTTATGTGAAGAAAATAATCTGCCTTTACCGGATGAATATTTTCTGCCGACTCCGCCAAAGGTTGCGTTTACATATATGGCTGATTTAAAATGTGAACGTGCAAAAAAACTAAAACCGTTTAATAATATAACACATGAAAAAATTGAATATAACAGTGAGCAGTTGAGCTTGCTTTGAAGTAAAGGAGTAAAAAATGTACATAGAATCGGAATTATACAGAGTCGCTATTAACGCTCTTGTGGATAATTATTCGGATAAAGATATTCAGATTGAAGCACTGAGTCTTTTGACGGCACAATATATGAAGGCAAGAAAATCAGAAGAATCGGAGGAAAATGAAAATGACCTGCATGCATGACAGGGATGAGCAGTGCTTTGAGAATTGTCCGGGATGCATAAGGGCTGAAAATTCAGAACCTGACCCGGATTATCTTTATGACTGCATGAGAGAGGATGAGGAATATGACTAACGCCGAATATCACAGGCATCCGGCACTGTCAAAATCAGACCTTGATTTGATAAATCGTTCTCCAAAGCATTACAAATACGCAAAATCACATCCTTCAGAGCCGACAGAAGCCATGCTTCTTGGCTCTGTACTGCACAAGCTGATACTTGAAGAAAGTGATTTCTCATCTGAATATGCCGTAGCTCCTGTGTGTGACCGCAGAACCAAAGCAGGTAAGGCGAAATATAATGAATTTATTTCATGTTCAGAGAACAAAACCATTATTACATCGGACATGTTTGAACAGGCTTTTACAATTGCTGAATCTGTCAAATCAAATCCGGTAGTAAAAAAGCTTCTTTGCGGCGGTAAGGCAGAGCAATCTTACTTCTGGGAAGAAAACGGGATAGAGTGCAAATGCCGCCCCGATTACTTAAAAAATAACATCGTTATTGACTTAAAGTCGACCAAAAACGCTTCACCCGAAGCTTTTGTGAAATCAGCATACGATTACCGCTATCACGTTCAGGCATGGTGGTACTTGAACGGTCTGAGAAAATGCGGTATAAACGCAGAAGAATTTATTTTCATAGCATTTGAAAAAGAGCCGCCTTATGCTGTATGTGTCTATGCAGCAGATGATTTAATGCTTGAACTCGGCGAAACGGAAGCCAAGCAAAATCTTATGACATACTGTGAATGTGCTGAATCGGGTAACTGGTACGGATATGAGAAAAAGCCCGAAATACACAGCCTTTCACTTCCGGAATGGATAATCAGAAAATATTTTTAAGGAGATTTAATTATGGAAAATCAGATAACAAAACAGAATGAAAACCCATTTGCAATCGGCAGACCAACAAACATCAATGAAGGTGCAGTTACTATTGAATCAAGCCGTGCAGTGGCAGAAGCACAGGGTAAGCTTATAATCGCTAAAAACTTCCCACGTAACGAAGTCGAAGCCTACACAAAAGCTATGAAGGCATGTCAGAGAAAGAGTCTTGCAGAAAAGGCTACATATTCATATCCGAGAAGTGGAAGCACGATTTCAGGTCCGTCAATCAGACTTGCAGAGGAACTTGCACGTTGCTGGGGAAACATCGACTTCGGTATCAAGGAACTCTCTCAGAAGGAGGGAGAAAGTGAAATGCAGGCTTATTGCTGGGATATGGAAACCAATACAATAAGCTCTCAGACTTTTGTTGTGGCACATGTCAGAGATTCAAAAAACGGCTCTCAAAAGCTTACAACTCAGAGAGATATTTATGAAAACAATGCCAATATGGCAGGGAGAAGACTTCGTGCAAGAATACTTGCCGTACTTCCACCTGACTTGGTTGAAGCGGCAGTTATCGAATGTAAAAAAACTCTTGCTGGAAACAGCGATGTGCCAATTGAAGACAGGATTAAAAAAATGGCAGTAGCCTTTGAAAAGTTCGGTGTAAAGCCTGCGACTATTGAAAAACGTCTTGGACGTAAGCTTGATACTATGACAACAGAAGATTTAAGCGAATATATCGGTATCTACAACAGTCTTAAAGACGGTAACAGCGTGGTTTCAGACTGGTTTGACGTTAAACTTAATTCAGACAGAGCCAAAGACCTTACAGAAAAATTACTTACAGAAGAATCGGGAGAAAACAAAAATGCAGAGTAAATTACAGGATGGAAGTGCTATAGTATGTGGCTATGTACCCAAAGACGCAGAACTTAAAACAGTTGGCGAAAAGGGTTCAAGCCTTTGCAGATGGAGTGTAAAGGTTGATGAAAAGGCAAACGGTGACCAGAAGGAAGCCGTATGGGCAAACTGTCAGGCATGGCATGGCACAGCAAGATATGCTGCATCAATCAAAAAAGGTGATACTGTATTATGTGTGGGAAAGCTTGAAACAAATACGGGTACTGACGGCAAGGTTTACAAAAACCTTGTGTGCGAGTTTGTTTCGGTAATGAAAAGTGTTCCGAAGGCTTCCCTTGTTGCACCTTTGCCTGAAACATCGGAAGTAACCGACTTATCGGAATATGAAGAAATTTTAGGTGACGGAGAACCGCCGTTTTAAACAGACAGAAATCTGCTGAAAGGAGGGATTAATATTACACAGGAACAGATTGACGCTGTCAGCTTTGACAGTATAAGCACGGAAGCAATGCTTGGCATAATTGAACATATAGCCTTTTTTGACGAGAACAATGCAGAGCGTAAGGATACACTGACACAGCTGCGTAAAAAGGCTGTAAAAAGTGAGCGTCTGAAGGAATTTGACAGACAGCTGTTTGGTTTCAAATCAGACAACTGTCAGTATCTTTCGGATAATCAGATTGACATGTCCTACGATTACTGCCGTGAGGATTATCTGACCTCTGCTCCCTATGAAGAAATTTTTGCTTACACAGATCCTTTTGAAAGAACGGTACAGCTTGAAAATGCGGCGATAAAAGCAAAGGACGCAGGCTTTACGAACTTTAAAAAGGCGTTCAGGAACTATGAAAAATCATTGAGGCTTGTTAAAGTCGGTTCGGCAGAAAATATAGATATTTCACATCCTACGGATTTTCCTATGCAGCCAATTGAACTTGAAGCTGGTTTGTGGACTTGTGATGCGGAGGGTGTTAAGAAATACACAGGCAATATGTGTGAAGAAACCGCCTGTCATCATCCAATAATGCCTGTTGAAAGGCTTGTAAATATTGATACCGGTGAGGAAAAGCTTAAAGTTGCTTTTTTCAAAGGCAGGTACTGGAGAGAAATTATTGCTGGCAAAAAAGAATTGTTTGACGCTTCAAAAATAATTCAGCTTGCGGGGGTAGGTGTTTCGGTTACATCAAAGAGCGCAAGGATACTTTCGGAATATCTCTGTGACATCGAATCACAAAACTATGATATTCTGCCTGAACGTGAAAGCGTTTCAAGGCTTGGCTTTATCGGTGACGGCAAACTGTTTTCCCCTTATGTAGAGGGAATAATTTTCGATGGTGATGCAAATTACAGCAGTATCTACAATGCCATAACGGAAAAGGGCGATTTTACCAAATGGAGAGATATAGCCGTTAAATGCAGAAATGAAAACATAACGGCTCAGATAATGCTTGCAGCATCATTTGCAAGCGTTCTGATAGAGAAAATCGGCGGACTTTGTTTCTTCGTTCATCTCTGGGGTGTTGAATCGGGAACGGGTAAAACGGTGGCACTTATGCTTTCAGCGTCCGTATGGGGTAACCCTGTTATCGGACAGTATGTGCAGACCTTCAATGCCACTCAGGTAGGGCATGAAAAAACAGCCGCATTCTTAAACAATATTCCAATGTGTATTGATGAATTACAGCTTTCAAAGGACAGCCACGGAAGAAGTAAGTTTGATGTGTATCAGCTTTCACAGGGTGTAGGGCGTACAAGAGGCACAAAGACAGGCGGTATTGACAAAACTCCGACATGGGCATTATGTATTCTTACAACGGGTGAATCACCGCTTACAGCCGACAATTCCGGTGCAGGTGCTGTAAACAGAGTTATTGATATTGAATGTAAGGCAAGTGACGCTGTAGTTCGTGATGGTATCGGTGTTACAAGAGTTATAAAACAGAACTTCGGACATGCAGGTAAAATGTTTATTGAATGTCTTACCGATGAGGTTATAGCTGAGGCAAGGATAATTTACGAAAAGCACTTCAAGGAGCTTTCTTCGGGATCTACAACAGAAAAACAGGCCATGGCTGCTTCAATGATTCTTACAGCGGACGAGCTTGCGGACAGGTTTGTTTTCAGAACGGGAAAACATCTGACCGTTGTCCAGATTTCCGAATTTTTAAAGTCTAAGGCATCTGTATCGGCAGGTGAACGTGGTTACAGTTATATGTGTGACTGGGTTGCCATGAACTCAAACAAGTTTAAAAGCTGCATCGAAAACGGAGATACCTACGGAACTATCATTAACGACTGGGCTTACATAAACGGTGCTGTTTTCAGAAAAGCCGCAAAGGACGCAGGCTTTGACGACAGGGCATTACTCTCATGGCTTAAAACTCATGAGCTTATTCTTACGAGGGGCAGAAACATGACAAGAGGAAAACGCATTAACGGAGTGAATGTCGAATGTGTTGTAATGAAACTTCCGTCAGAAGATGAGGAAATATCAGTCGAAGATTTTCAGGATTTAATCTGAATGAGGGACAAACGAGGGACTGAATATATACAATTGTGGGACGTATGTATAAGCTGTAAATAACGTATCAGCGTAGTTTACAAAGTTTGTGGGACTGTGGGACATTTTCCCCCTATATATAAGACATTTTATATACAATATATTTTGAATACGTTATATAAATTAACGAATGTAAAAATATTTTTGCTGACGAGATAAGGTGCGATTTTGTCCCACAGTCCCACAAGGTATCATAAACAACGTAAATATGTGCTTTATGAAGTGGGACAGGCTGTCCCTTACTGTTCCACACGTCCCACAGAAAGGAAATAACAATTGAATATTAATTTAAGAGATTATCAGAATGAATGTATTGATATTCTTGACGGTAAAGGCAAAGGACGTTACCTTGTCCAGATGGCTACGGGGCTTGGAAAAACAGTAACCTTTGCAAACCTTAAACGAAAAGGCCGTATGCTTATACTCTCACACAGAGAGGAGCTTGTAAGACAGCCGCTTAAATATTTTCAGTGCAGTACAGGTATTGAAATGGCTGCACAGCGTTCGCAGGGTGAAGAAGTTGTATCGGCAAGTGTGCAGAGTATAGTTCACAGGCTTGACAGATTCAAACCCGATGAATTTGACATGATAATCGTTGATGAAGCACATCACAGTGCCGCAAAAACATACAGGAAGGTGCTTGAGCATTTCACACCACGTCAGTTGATAGGGTTTACAGCTACACCGAACAGGGCTGACAAGGCAAGGCTTAACGATATATTCGATGAGATTGTCTTTAAGCGTGACCTGAAATGGGGTATTAAAAACGGGTACCTTTGTGATATTGACTGCAAAAGAGTGAATATCGGCTATGATCTGAGAGCCGTTCATACAAGGGGTGGTGACTATGCACCGGGGGAACTGTCGGAGGCTATGAGTGGCACAGAGGACGCAATTGCAGAATCATACACCACAATGTCAAAGGGTGCAACCCTTATATTTGCGGCAAGTGTAGCCCATGCAGAAGCAATAGCCGAGAGAATTCCCGAATCGGTTGTCATTACAGGAAAAACCAAAAACAGACAGGATATAATACAGCAGTTTACGGAACGTAAAATTCCATGCCTTATCAACTGTATGGTGTTTACCGAGGGTACGGATATACCCCTTGTGGAAACGGTTATTATAGCACGTCCTACACAGTCTGACAGCCTGTACGCTCAGATGGTGGGGAGAGGTTTAAGACTTCATCCCGATAAGGACAGGCTTACCCTTATAGACTGCGTGGGTGTCACAGGCAGAAGAAGTCTTTGTACGGCTCCGTCACTTCTTGGAATTGACATAAGCGAACTACCACAGAAAAAACAGGATTCCATTGAGGGTGATTTGTTTGAACTTCCTGAAAAGATTGAACGTGCTGCCGATAATCCGTCAAGCTGGATAAAAAATATAGAAATTGTAAATCTGTGGGCACAGCAGCAACAGTATAATCTGCATGACATCAATTTCTTTCAGATGCCTGACGGCAGACTTAAATGCAGTCTGCCAGAAAGAAAAATGCTTGTTGTACCATGTCCCGATGAGCTTGGGAACGTAACCTACAACGGCAGTTACATGGACCTTCAGAGTGCTGTTGACATGGTGTACACAGAGCTTTGTGAAAACTATTCCGGATCTGAGTATATATGGAATCTTGAAAAGGCTAAAAAGTGGGGTAAATATCCTGCTTCTGACGCACAAGTGAAGCTTATCAGACGTAAATGCAGAAATGAAGATATTGACTATGACAGCCTTACAAAATTGCAGGCGTCACAGATTTTAAACAGAGTTATGGGAGGTTAATATGACAGAGGCACAGCATCAGACTAAAGTTATTCAGTGGACACAGCAGCCGTCAATACGGAAGAAGTTCCCCGAACTGAAACTTCTGTATCATATTCCGAATGAGCGTAAATGCTCTGTCGTAGAGGGCAGACAGTTAAAATTACAGGGTGTGAAATCGGGCGTTCCTGACCTGCATTTGCCTGTTGCAAGGGGGAATTACCACAGCCTTTACATAGAAATGAAAGCCGAAAAGGGCAGAACTTCATATGAGCAGAAATGGTGGCTTGAGGAACTTAAATATCAGGGCTGCAGATGTGAAGTTTGCTATGGCTGGGAAGAAGCTGTCAGGGTACTGGAGGAATATTTGTGCGGTTAAAGGAAATTGAGCTTTCGGCATCACAGAACAGAAAGCCGGATATCAGAATGACAATGCCCGAAAAATGCCTTTATACACTGCTGAGGGGATTGTACAGACAATATCACAGCAAACAGATTTCAAAGGAAGATGCCAAAGCCGAAAAGCTGAAAATCATAAGTGATTGCACCGAATACGAAAAGCACTACAATGAATGGTGTGCCATGTATGCCCAGTATCAGGAGAACATAAGGCAGTGCGGTCAAATACTCAATGACATTGAGAAGTCCAAGGACGTGACCGAAATTGCACTTCTTGCATGTACTGCCATTTCTCTTATGACAAGCGACAGGAATTATATTAAAAGACAGGAAAGGAAAATAAATCATGAAAAATACGAATGACTACATATTCTGGGACTGGGGCGAGGAAGTTCCCGAAACCGATGATGATAAGGAAA
>SVNU01000016.1 GCA_015066715.1 Ruminococcus sp.
TACTCAAAATACCGATTTTCATTTCCACGATATTTTACTTAATTTTTTACAGTTATAGTATAGCATATTTTATCACTTTTTTCAATGCTGTAAATAAAACTTTGTATTATATTTTTTGCTGTTTAAAGTACTGAATATTTATGAAAAATAAATAAAAATAAGCACTGCTCAAGCAGTGCTTACATAATCATCATACACATATAGTACACGTTTTACAGTTTTATTCCGGATTCTGCCATAAACAGGCAGCATTTCAAAAATTAAAATTATTTTGCGCCATCTCTTTTTAAAACCGCCTTAAAAGTCTTAAAAATAATTTTAATATCAGTCCATGTAGATCTGTCTTTTATGTACTGGATGTCCATATCCATCCACTCGTCAAAGCCGATATTACTTCTACCCGAACACTGCCAATAACAGGTAAGACCGCCCTTTACACAAAGACGCTGCACCTGATATGCAGTATATTCATCTACCTCACTCGGCAACGGTGGACGAGGACCTACAACACTCATTGAACCGCCAAGAATGTTGAGAAGCTGTGGAAGTTCATCGAGTGAAGTTGTTCTCAAAAACTTACCAATTCTAGTAATTCTCGGATCGTTTTCCATTTTAAATGCAGGACCATCAACCTCATTCAATGCCTTTAATTCTTCAAGCTTTTCTTCAGCATCAACACACATTGTCCTGAATTTATACATTTTGAACTTTCTACCGCCTTTTGTAAGACGAGTCTGCGCAAAGAAAGGACTGTGATGATCCTCTGCATATACTGCAATTGCAATGCCAATCATAACCGGCGATAAAATTATAAGAACCGCAAGAGAACTTACTATATCAAAAAGCCTTTTAAAAAAACTGTACAGTCGTTTAGGACGAACAGATAAAACATCGAGAAAAATAGTCTGAGCTTCCTTACGCTCATCTACTGCAACATTGACTCTCAAAAAAACCCCTCCAAAACCAAAAGACCATTCATTAGCCTTTCAAACATTAAAACTCTATCTCTATATTTTATAGTATACATATTAAAAAATCAAAAGTCAAGTTAAAAACTCTGTATTTACTGGTTTTGCGCTTTTTTTCTACATTTCTGACAATCATTCACAAATGCTTTTGAATTTATATGTTATATATTGCACCACTATTTCACAGCATATTTAACAATGTTATTTTATTTTAGTTGTATAAAATTACTATATTTTTCTAATTATACAACATAAAACCAATTAATATATATTTGTGCAATATTATTGTTTGCCACCTTAATAATTCACACTAAATTATGCACTAATCCCTTTGAAATAGAAATGTAAATATGATATAATTATTTTATGGAATTGTTATTCCTCATTGTATAATTTAATGAAATCATTTCAGGAGTGATAATAATGAAATATAATATCGGTGAGCATGTTGTATATTGTTCAGGTGAAATTTGCCTTGTTGACAGTATTGTAAAACGAAGCTTTGACGGTATAAATGAGATTGAATATTATAAACTTATCCCTATAAGTACCAATAAATCATCATATTACATTCCGTGCAAAAACTGCAAAGCTAAAGTGCGCAATCTCCTTACAAAGGAAGAAATATATGAGCTTATAGATGAAATGCCGAATATGTCTGTGCAATGGTGTGAGGATAAAAACAAACGAAAAATTCTGTTTCATTCCGTTTTAAGGAGCGATGATTACCATAAGCTTATAGAAATGATGCACAGTATTTATGTTCAACGTGAATCACAGCGTGAAAAGGGAAAAAAACTTCTTGCCGCAGATGAAAGGGCAATGAATGATGCAGAGCGCATGATTCATCAGGAATTCGCTTTTGTACTTGGAATTTCAGAAAATAAAGTCGAAGAATTTATTGAGGAAAGACTATGTAAATAAAAATATAATCCATATAAATTAAACACCGCTTCAAAGCGGTGTTTCAGACTGTAGAAAAACCTAAATATTGATTTTCGTGCCGATTAAATCGGCAGATTTATATTACGAAGGCAGATAGTAAGGGGACGCTTTTTCTTGCAAAGCGTCCCCTCTTGAAAAACAGCCCACCGGGCTGTTTTGTCAATTCACCCCTCGTAAATGCGCCGCTGAGGCAAGGCATTTCGCCGTCTGCGGACGGCGATGAGTGGCGCTGCCCCTCAACCCCGCAAGCCTTTGAAAAGGCTTGACCGAAACTTTTTAATTTGCAAATTTTAATCTTTAAAGACTTTTTCGACAAACTGAACGGACTGCAAATGCAGTCCGTTTTTAATATCAAATATACTCAACAGCTTATGCAAGGTCGGCTTTCATTTTTGTTTTGAATACGATTGATGATACTACAGATATTATAACAGCGGATGCTGACACAACAATCAGAGGGATAAAGAATTCGTTTAAAGAGAAATCAAGAGCCGCTGAGCTTCTTGCAGTCTTTGTGCAGTAGTAAAATGGCAGGCATCTGCAAAGTTTAAGCATTAATCCGCCGGTACTGTCTGCATCAAACCATATTGCGCCAAGGAATGAGCCGAGTGAAATGATTATAGAGCAGAATCCTGGTGCAGCCTTTTCGTCAAAAAGTGTTCCGAATAAGAATCCGAATCCTATAAACATGATAGCTGACGGTATAAGTGAAGCCACCGATAAAAGCAGACCGACAGGGTTTATTGAGACCCCTACAGCAAGCGATATAATGTATGATACAGCGTAGGTAATGATATTCTGTACAACTGCAATAATCAGCATTGGAAGTATGTATCCGAATGTAAAATCGTTTGATGTCATAGGGCTTGCGTACATTCTTGAAAGAAAGGCGCTGCTTCTGTCTTTTGCAACGGTAATAGCTGTGAAAAGCATTACAAATGTCTGTCCGAATACGGCGATACCGCCGGAAAGGTTGTCAATTCTGAAGATTGTCATTCCGGCTTCCTTGGGGATGCTTTCGTTGACGATTGTCATAACAAACAGCATTACCAGCGGAAAACCGAGACAAAAAATATAGCTTAACTTATCACGTAAAATCTCTTTTACGTTTCTTGAAGCAAATGCTTTGATTTTATGCAATTTAATCGTCACTCCTTTCTGCAATTTCTACAAAGGAATTTTCAAGACCTTTTTTACCCGAGAGCTGTTCAATTTCAGAAAGAGTTCCGAGTGCGGCAATTTTTCCTTTAATCATGATTGCTATTCTGTCGGAAAGATGTTCTGCTTCCTCCATGTAATGAGTGGTAAGAATAATTGTTATTCTGCCCTTGAGAGATTCAATTGCCTTCCATAATTCACGGCGTGCAAGAACGTCGAGTCCCAATGTCGGCTCATCAAGAAAGAGAACTTTTGGCTCACTGATGAGTGCCATGGCTATGGAAAGCTTTCGCTTCCAGCCGCCGGAAAGTGTTTTTGCACGGCTGTTTTCAACTTCTTCCATGTTAAAGAGGGAAATCATCTTTGAAACGGTGGACTTGATTTTTTCTTTATCAAAACCATATACATCCGCAATAAATTCAAGATTTTCACGTACTGTAAGGTTTTCGGCAACTGCTGTTTCCTGCGGAGAAATACCGATTATTTCTTTTACTGCCGAAGTGTTGTCTGTGCAGCTGTTTCCGTCAACAAAGGCTTCTCCGGATGTAGGGGTAGAAAGACAGGAAAGCATTCTTATTGTAGTGGTTTTACCCGCACCGTTTACGCCGAGCAATGCAAACAGCTCACCCTGCATAACCTGAAGATTAATGCTGTCAACAGCTGTTTTATCTTTATATTTTTTTGTGAGATTCTTTGTTTCAACAGCAATCATATTATGCCTCCTTTTATTTTATATAATTATTAAAGCCTCCGATAAAAACCGGAGGCTTAATGTAGTAAGTAATAAATTACTTGAGTTCGATTGTAGCACCAGCTTCTTCAAGCTTAGCCTTGAGTTCTTCAGCTTCTGCCTTAGCAACGCCTTCCTTAAGTGTCTTAGGAGCTGCTTCAACAACTTCCTTAGCTTCCTTAAGACCAAGACCGCAAGCATCCTTAACAGCCTTGATAACAGCCATCTTAGCATCGCCGAATGAAGCGAGAACTACGTCAAATTCTGACTTTTCTTCAGCAGCAGCAGCACCGCCAGCAGCTGGAGCAGCAGCAACAGCTGCTGTAACACCGAATTCTTCCTGAATAGCGTCTACGAGTTCTGAAAGTTCGAGAACTGAGAGAGCCTTAATATCTTCAATAAACTTTGTAATCTTTTCTGAAGCCATGATTAATAATCTCCTTTTATTTTTAATTAAATTTTAATTGGACAGTAAAAACTGCCGTAATAATTTTTACGCAGCATCCTCTGATTTGCTGTCTGCAACAGCCTTGAGAATAGCAGCAAGACCCTGAATAGGACCCTGAAGTGAGCCAACGAGCTGTGCAAGAAGAACGTCCTTTGATGGAATCTTTGAAAGTGCAATGATGCCCTTTTCGTCGTAAACTTCACCGTCAACCATACCGGCCTTGAGGTTGAATTTACCTTCCATTTCTGAAGCGTACTTACCTAAAACTCTTGCAGGAGCTGTCTGGTCTGAATCAGATACAGCAATAGCAGTTGTTCCTTCAAGAATGTTGTCAAAGCCTTCAATACCTGCATTTTTAAGAGCGAAACGCAGAAGTGAATTCTTTTCAACTGAATACTGAACGTTTTCTGCTCTGAGGTCACGTCTGAGCTTTGTATCTTCCTCAACAGTGATACCCTTGTAGTCAACGAAAACGATTGAAACAGCATTCTTGAGAACTTCTGTAAGCTGATCAACTTTAGCCTTCTTAACTTCTAAAACCTTTGCACTTGGCATTATAGTTTCACCTCCGATTATTTGTATAACCGTATCAAAAGAATAATGCAAAACCCTTTTCCAGAGGAAAAGGGCATAAATAATTTACAATTTAATGCACATTCCTCGGCTGGACTTACGGCTTGCGCCACCAACTGTCTTTAGAATACGATTTTGTTTTACAACTTTTATATTATAGCATGTTTTATTCTGTTTGTCAATACCTATTTTAAAATTTCTATGGCTTTTTTCAGCTGTGTATCTTTTTCGACATCCGGTGTGGATATATCTGTATTTTCGGGAAGCTGTACTTCATAATCCGGAGTGAGACCTTCTCCATGGAAGCAATCGGAATTTGCTGTTCTGTATTCAGCAATAGTCATTCTCAGACCACCATTATTTGAAAGCTTTATTGTTGTCTGCATAATTCCTTTTCCGTATGTTGTCGTGCCGACAAGTTCAGCCTTTCCAAAATCACGCATTGCCGATGAGAACAGCTCCGATGCACTTGCTGTGTTTTCATTTACAAGTATAACAGACGGAATATCAAGTTCATTTTCATCTGACATGCAAATAACATCTGATGAACCGTCCCTGTACTCTGCATATGCAACCTCACCCTCCGGTAAAAGCGGGTCAAGAACAGCTTCACAGGATGTAAGCAGACCACCGAGGTTATTTCTTAGGTCGTAAACAATTTTTTCAGCACCATCATCAATGGCAGCTTCAATGGCTTCGTTGAACTGCTGTGGGGTCACATCCTTAAAGGAAGCAATTTTTATATATGCAATATTATCATCGAGCATAGTATAATCTACGGTATCAGATTCAATTACCTCTCTTATGAGGGTAATGTCCTTTTCGGCATTCTCTCTTTTTATTGTTATTGTTACCTCTGTTCCTTCTTCGCCCTTTACAAGAGAAACAAGTTCATTTATGTCCATGTTATTGGTCGGTACACCATTGACTTTTGTTATTATGTCGCCGATTGCGATACCGGCAGCTGAGGCAGGAGAGTTTTCAATAATTTCCGTAACAACAAACTGCTTTTCCTGATTATGTGTTATCGTTGCTCCGATTCCTGCAAATGAACCCTGAAGATTTTCCATTGTGCTGTTGTATTCTTCCGGAGTCATATATGCTGCATATTCGTCTTCAAGACCTGCAACAAGTCCTTTCAGGGCGTTGTCCATATAGCTTTCCTTGTCAGGTTCTTTGTAGTAGTATTTATCTATATAATCAACAACTTCAAAATACTCACTGATTTCTTCATGGTCTGTACGGTATTTGTAGCTTGTATAAATAAATATTGAACCCGTTACAAGAGCTGCGGCAGCCGCTGACAAAACAGCTGTAAGCATAATTTTATTTCTTGTTTTCATAAGTTTATATTATCTCTTTCATTTTTTTCTTTCAATAAAAATTATGGGGCAGAGTTGTATTCTGCCCCGATAGAATTTTAATATAAATAGTTGGTAGGATCAGCAGGTGAACCGCCTATAAGTACTTCAAAGTGAAGGTGCGGCCCTGTTGACCAGCCTGTTGAACCAACCGTTCCGATTGTTTCACCTCTTGATACTGACTGACCATAAGAAACATAGACGCTTCCTAAATGTGCGTAGAAGGTTGATGTTCCGTCACCGTGACTAATCTGTACATAGTTACCGTAACCACCATTACAGCCACAGCTTGAGTTTTTACCATAGTCATGCGGACAGCCTGTAACAACTGATGTAACAGTACCGCCTTCGGCAGCTACAACAGCTGCGCCGTTTGTATTACCATCGGCAATATCAATACCCTGATGGAAAGAACCCCATCTTGAGCCGTAATAGCTTGAAATTACATAATGACCAGGAACGGGCCATGTCAGTGAACCGTTAAAACTGCTGCTTGATGATGAGCTGCTGCCTGATGATGAACCGGATGAATTGTCATTGTAATAGCTGTCATCTTCGTAGTAGTCATCTTCCTCTTCTTCTTCGGCTTCAGCCTCAGCCTGCTGTCTTGCAAGTTCGTAAATCTTTTCGATTTCTGCTTCCTTTGCAGCAGAGTCTTTTTCGTACTGGTCAATATCTGTCTGCTTTGCCGATCTTTCAGCTTCAAGCTCATCAGCATATTTTTCTGATGTCTGATATGCAGCATTAAGCTCGGCAATAGTGTTGCTGAATTCTGTTTTATATGTTTCCTGTTCGGCAAGCTCCTCGTTGAGATTTTCTTGTTCTATTGCAAGGAGTGTCTGAGCTTCTTCAAACTGTTCAAGCTGGGTCTGAAGTGAGCTTACAAGCTCATCATCGTGCTTTGCAACCTGAGAGATAAGCTCCATTTTTGATAGCATATCATAAAAATCAGTTGCGCCAACAAGTGCAGAAGCAAGACTGTCATTGCCTGAAACATACATAGCCCTCAATCTGTCCTTGAACTGCTCAAGACCAATATCAATATCCTTCTGCTTGTTTTCAATATCAGTTTCAAGCTTCTGGATTTTATCTTCTGTTTCAGAGATTTTTATATTAATATCATCAATTTTTGCATTGATAATATTAAGGTTTTCTGTCTGAACATCAATTTTTTCTTGCAGAAGTGACTGTTCATATTCAGCATTTTCAATTTCTTTGTCAAGGTCAGCCATTTCTTCTTCAAGCTTTTCAATTTCAGCGTCATTGGCTGCCATTTCATCCTCAAGGTCAGAAATTGTCTTTGCCATAACATTATTATAGTTATGATTGCTTGCATATGTAAAACTTCCTGCTGCAACAACTGAACACATCAGAATAGCAGCTATTTTCAACTTTCCGATTTTGAAATTCATGTTTTAACCGGATTTATCCGGCTTCACACCGCCTTTCTTAATTTCTTTAAGTCTTATACGTTAAGGTGTTTACGTGTACTGATTACACTTCCAAGCGCACCGATAAGTCCGCCGGAAAGTATATAAAGTACTGCAACGGTAAGTGCAATATCACCAAATTCGATAATAGTCCCCATACCTATAACATTAAGAAGATTTACTTCTCCTGTGAGAAGATCAACGAGTGCATCATAACCAATCCATGTAATGATTGTAGCGATAATACCGGCTGCAAAACCCGTAACCATTCCTTCAACGAAGAAAGGGATTCGGATAAAAGCGTTTGTAGCACCAACATATTTCATAATACT
Organism: Ruminococcus sp.; assembly: GCA_015066715.1. GTDB lineage: Bacteria > Bacillota > Clostridia > Oscillospirales > Ruminococcaceae > Porcipelethomonas. The sequence continues at coordinate 7,946 of SVNU01000016.1, forward strand.
GATTTCATTTCGTCTTGCAAAAACACTGGCTTTGGTTGTATTTGAAATAATAACCATGGAAACAATTGCAAGTGCAATTACAATTGCAGAAGCGCCCCATGTTAGAATTTCACGAAGCTCCGAAAGAACATTTACAAAGTCATAAGGTGCTCGGATAGAGTAAATATAATCAATATTTTCAATAAGCGATACAGTTTCAGCTGTATAATCAATATTTTCAATTCTTATTCTGAATGAATCCGGCAGCGGATTGTCATCTCCCAGTGAATCAAAAACATTTGCATATTCATCCATGCTGTCTTTCATGGATTCAAACGCTTCTTCTTTTGAATAGAATGAAATGCTGTCAATATTTTCAATCAGTTCAAGTTCTGACTGAACCTTTTCTGTCTGAACCTGTGTTATTTCAGGGTCAAGGAAAACAATTACTTCATTTTTATTTTCAATACCCCCGATAATTGAATTTAAATTCATAAACAGAAGTATTGACAGTCCTACAAGCAGGAGAGATACAAGCAAAACGCAAAATGATGCAAATGCCATCATTCTGTTTTTCCATACATTTTCAAGACCCTGCTTACCTAAATATCTTAAACCACTAAGCTTCATTATTGCCTCCAATCACTTCATCAAAGACAACCTCACCCGAGTTGATATTTATGATTCTTCCACCGAAATGACGTACTAAGTCATGCTCATGAGTTACCATAAGGATAGTAGTACCGCATTCGTTAATACCTTTCAAAAGCTCAACAATTTCATATGAAAGTTCAGGGTCGATATTACCTGTCGGCTCGTCTGCGATAATAAGCTGCGGGTCGTTTACAAGTGCTCTTGCAATAGCAACACGCTGCTGCTCACCGCCGGAGAGCTGATTTGGGTAGGAATTAGCTTTTTCCTGAAGCCCTACAAGGCTTATTACATAGGGAACTCTTTTTCTTATGTATTTTCTCGGAGCGTCAATAACTCGTAAAACGAAAGCTATATTTTCGTATACTGTCATTGACGGTATGAGTCGGAAGTCCTGGAATACAAAGCCGATTGTACGGCGGAACTCCGGAACCTTTCTTCTTTTAAGTTTACTAAGATTATAATCATTTACCATAACCAGACCGGTTGTAGCATCGATTTCTTTAAGGATGAGCTTGATAAGAGTACTTTTACCTGCACCAGATGAACCTACTACAAACGCAAAATCTCCGTCGTTTATAGTAAGACTTACATTATTAAGTGCATCAACACCTGTTGAATAGGTAACCGAAACGTTTTTCAGTTCTACCAAAAAGTGACACCTTCTTTCCACCGCTTTTTTACGGTAAAGTTTTTTTCTTTATTACGCAATCAGAATTTCATTGGGTTTGCTGAAAGATACTTCTTGACCATAAGGGCAATCTTGAATATAATTGCATGGTCAAATTCTCTGAGGTCAAGACCAGTAAGCTTTTTGATTTTTTCAAGACGATAAACAAGTGTGTTTCTGTGAACAAAAAGCTTTCTTGATGTTTCAGATACATTCAGATTGTTTTCAAAGAATTTCTGAATTGTAAAGAGTGTTTCGTGGTCGAGAGATTCAATTGTACCTCTTTTGAAAACTTCGTGAAGGAATGTTTCACAAAGTGTTGTAGGCAGATGATAAATAAGTCTTGCAATACCAAGATTATCATAACTTACGATATTCTTGTCAGTATCAAAAACCTTTCCAACTTCAAGAGCCATCTGGGCTTCCTTGAATGAACGAGCAAGATCCTTAACGCCGATTACCGATGTACCGATACCGACATTTACTCTTGTATAGAATTCGCTGCTGAGTGTGTCAGCAATTGAGCGTGCAAGCTTTTCAAGGTCTGTTGATTCAACGGAATCCTTGATTTCCTTGACGAGTACAATATCACTTTCTGTAATATTGAATACAAAGTCCTTGTTTTTATCAGGGAAAAGATTCTGAATTACATCGTAAGCAGAAATATCATTTGCAGAAACTATTCTTATAAGGAATACAACTCTGTTGATTTCTGCATTGAAATGAAGCTCTCTTGCCTTGATGACAATATCACCCGGAAGAACGTTATCCAGAACAACATTTTTAATAAAGTTGTTTCTGTCATACTTTTCATCATAGTACTGCTTGATGTTTGAAAGGCTTATTGCCATAATGCCTGCATATTTTGCGGCATTATCATCAACACCCTCAACAAACACTGCGTATTCCGGCTTTACTCTTGAACCAAACGGCTTGTATGTATAACCATCTCTGATAAAAATATCATGTGAATCACTCAAATCAAGTGAAACAAATTCGTTTGTAGTACCTACCTTTGTTAAATCGCTGCATGCTATGATTGTAGCTGTTTCATCAACGACACCGATTACAGCGTTTACGGCATCTCTCATCTGATGAACAAGTCCCTGAAATAATCTGTTAGACATATCGGCATTCCTTTCTTTTTTATTATAATAGTGTTAATGCTTCTACAATGTCTCAATATATTACAAATTGTAACACATTGAGATAATAATATTGTTTACAATCCGTTAACAATTAGCGGATAAAGTGTTTTTTTACTAAAATAATTGTGATGATTTTGTGTGCAATTGCTAAATGTTAACTATTTTATAACAAATACGCGAATGGATAAATGTTACATTTTTTCCGGACAGGAAATCTTCATAATTGTAAGTGAATTTCTGAGCGCCTGTAAAACGGCCTTGCAAAGTACAAGTCTTGACTTTTTAAGCTCCGGTGTTTCAGCGTTCTTTACGCTGCATGCGTCATAGAACTTATGGAACAGAGTTGCAAGCTCAACGGAATATTTTGTGATTTTAGCCGGGTCATATGCCTTGGCGGCATTGTCAATTTCATTCGGAAGTGCTGCAAGCTGTCTGATAAGTTCAATTTCCTGCGGTTTATCAAGAATATCAAGTTCTTCAACTGTATAACTGTCAGCAACACATCCTTCAGCCTTGAGGTTTGAAATAAGGCTGCAGATTCTTGCATGGGCATACTGAACGTAATATACAGGATTCTGGGATGACTTTTCAACTGCAAGGTCAAGGTCAAAGTCAAAATGTGAATCAGGTTCACGCAGATTGAAGAAAAATCTTGCTGCATCAATCGGAATCTCGTCAAGAAGTGTTGAAAGGGTAACAGCCTTGCCCGAACGCTTTGAAAGCTTGTATTTTTCACCGTTTCTTACTAAGTTTACCATCTGCATGATAACAATGTCAAGCTTTGAAGGCTCTACGCCAAGTGCTTTAAGAGCAGCCTTCATTCGTGGAATATATCCATGGTGGTCAGCACCGAAGATGTCAATTGCCTTGTCATAGCCTCTTGTAACAAGCTTGTTATAGTGATAGGCAATATCAGGTACAAAATAAGTTACAACACCGTTTGCACGGATAAGAACTCTGTCCTTTTCATCTCCAAGCTCGGAGGATTTGAACCAGAGAGCGCCTTCCTGTTCATATGTATAACCGCTTGCCTTGAGCTTTTCAATGATTTCTTCAACAGCACCGTTATTGTGGAGAGTACTTTCCTTAAACCAGTTATCATAAGTAATACGATACTTTGAAAGGTCACGTTCAAGTCCTGCAATGTTTTTCGGAAGTGCAAAATCGGTAAGTGCCTTCTTGCGGTTGTCCTCATTCTCGTTCATAAGGTCACTGCCGTTTTCGAGCAGATAGTTGTAAGCATGTTCGATAATGTCCATACCAAGGTAAACATCATCCGGCATAGGGAAAGCTTCGCTGTTATTATAAATGCTTTCGCATATTTTTGCAGTATCCTTTTCACATTCATTGATAACAGCCTGTCCCTTGCTGCTGCAAAGCTGAGTATATCTCAAATTCAGTGATTTGCCGAATTTTTCAATCTGATTGCCGGCATCATTTACGTAAAATTCACGCTGAACGTCATATCCTGCCCAGTTCAGTATTTCCGCAAGACAGTCGCCTATTGCGCCGCCTCTTGCGTTGCCGATGTGCATAGGACCTGTCGGATTTGCCGAAACAAATTCAACCAGCATTTTCTTTCCGCAGCCTGTCTGAGTTTTTCCGTAGCTGTCGCCCTCGCGTATTACTGTATCTGCAATTTCCGAGAACCATCTTCTTCCAAGGAAGAAGTTGATAAATCCGGGACCTGCGATTTCAACATGTCTGAAATAAGTACCCTCAAGAGAAATTTCACTGCAGATAAGTTCCGCAATCTGTCTCGGAGCCATCTTGAACGCCTTTGCGCATACCATTGCAGTATTAACTGCGAAGTCACCATGACTTTTGTCTGCCGGAATTTCAACTCTGAAATCCGGAAGCGGTTCAGCCGGAGCCTTTCCTTCAGCCACCAGTCTGCCCAGAGCGTTTAAAATAATTTCCCTTAGCTGCCCGGAAGCAAGCTTTGTTAAGTTTGCCATGAATTAAACCATACCTTTCTTTATAAAAGCAGGAATTTCTGCTTTAAGTATTTATAGATTATTTTTCCGTTTTTACGCTGACGATGATTTCATTGTCAGACATATAGCTTGAATTTATATCAAGTGTATATTTCATATGAAGGGTTCCGCCGTTTTTGTCAAGATTATTTTTAATAAAGTGTGTGTATACTCCTATATCCATTGAACCATATGGGGTGTTGTACTGACAGTGATGCTTTTTTCCGGTTTCAATTATAAGGTCGGAGCTTGCACTGCCTGTTCTTATAACAGAAGCATATCTGTCAGCCTTTACGGAAATTTCGGTAACAGCACCTTTAAAGCCGGTAGCTTCGGAATCCTCGTATGAAATATAGAAGGAATCCTCCTTTATTTTAAAATTACCCTTTGTCAGAAGCTCAGTTTCGGTTTTTTCGTTATATACCGACTGGATACTTTTCATATTTATAATAGCATTGTTTTTCAATTTCAATCTCCCAAGCTGCAGCTGAATACATCGCCGTTTACCGGATGCCCAAGGAAGTTTCCGGCGTTTTCCTCAAAAAGCGATACGCTGTCGCTGACATAAAATGTGTTTTTGCCTTTTTCCTCCCTGTCGGACAGAAGATTTTTTTCAATCAGGCTGTTGTAGGCGTATTTTGCCGCCTCTGCACCGGATGAAATAAGAGTAACGTCAGGACCTGCAATATCTGCAATAATGTCTCTGATGACAGGGTAGTGGGTGCATCCAAGAATAAGTGTATCAACATTTTCTCTGATAACAGGTTCAAGATATTCCTTTGCGGCAAGAATTGTAATCTGGTTATCACGCTGTATATATCCGTTTTCAACCAGATGAACAAATAGCGGACAGGCACTTCCGATAACCTTTACATGAGGATTTACGGATTTTATTGCTTTTGCGTAGTATCCGCTTTTTATTGTTGCCGGAGTTCCGATAACGCCGATTCTGTTGTTCCGTGTGGCAGCACATGCCGCCTGAACTGCGGGATGAATAACACCTGTAAACGGCAAATCACCGGCAAGTGAGCTGGTGCCCACAACAGAGCTTACAGTTCCGCAGGCTGCAATTATCATTTTGATTTTATGCTTTTTTAAAAATTCAACATCCTGCTGTGCATATTTAAGCACCGTTTCACGGCTTCTGCTGCCATAAGGCACTCTTGCAGTATCACCGAAATAGATGATATCCTCATTCGGCAGGAGGGTATTAAGCTCCTTTACAGCTGTAAGTCCGCCCATTCCCGAATCGAAAACCCCGATAGCGTAATTTTTCATATTTTTCCTCCGGTTAAAGCCTGAAGGCTGTTATTAATAGTTTCTGTCAGCATTGTCAATTGCCTGTTCAATGAGCTTATCAATGAGGTAGCTGTAAGTCATTCCAAGGTCTTCCATAAGCTTCGGATACATGCTGATTGCGGTAAAGCCCGGCATTGTATTGATTTCGTTGAGTATGATTTCTCCGTCATCTGTCAGGAAAAAGTCAACTCTTGCAAGTCCCTTGCAGCCCATAGCCTTGTATGCTTCAATTGCAGTTTCTCTTATTTTCTTTACGTTATCATCTGAAATTCTTGCAGGAATGTGAAGATTTACGGAGTTGTTTATATATTTTGATTCATAATCGTAAAAATCATTGCTTTTGCCGATTTCACCCACAAATGAGGCAAATGGGTTATCATAACCGAAAACAGCAACTTCAAGTTCTCTGCCGCTGATAAATTCTTCAATAACAACCTTATTGTCATGTGAAAACGCAATTTTTACAGCTTCCTTCAGTGAATTGATGTCCTCAGCCTTGTTGATTCCGATGGATGAACCGCTGTTTGCAGGCTTTACAAATAGAGGGAAACCAAGCTCATCGGCAATGCTTTTGCATTCCTTGTCAAGATGATTGATGTTTCTGTGTGTGAGCATTCTCCATCTGGCTGTTTTAATATTGTTGTATTCAAGGATTGAGTGAGTATGCGCCTTATCCATGCATGAAGCGGAGGCCAAGAGTCCGCAGCCTACATAAGGAATTCTTGCAAGGTCTAAAAGTCCCTGAATAGTACCGTCCTCACCGTTTTTGCCATGAAGCACTGGGAAAACAACGTCGAACTTCTTGAATGTTGCTTCGCCGTTTTCAATGATTATAAGTCCCTTGTGGAGAGGGTCAGGGGAGATTACCGCTGATGTGCAGTCGGAATCCTTTTCCCATTCGCCGCTGGCAATATTGCTTATATCGCCCGGATAATAAAGCCAGCGTCCTTTTTTTGTGATGCCTACACAGCTTACCTGATATTTGTCCTTAGGCATGTTTTCGATAACGTTTGTTGCGGAAATAAGCGAAATATCGTGTTCGCTTGAAGCACCGCCGAAGATGACAAGAACTTTGATTTTTGACATGTTTCTACTCCTTAAAAGGTTGTTTGACTGCAAAGGCTGAATCGTTTGAACCTGCAGTATTAATTATGTATCACTATATTTTAACATATTCTACAAAAAACTTCAAGTATTTTTTCTGCGATTTTGCGAATTTATTGATAATTTTTTAAAAAATACTTTTTAAAATTGCCGTTATACTATATATATTACGGAAAAATAAAAAGTTTCACAAAAATAATATTTTTATACTTGACTTTTGGAAAAATGCATGGTATAATATGAGTACCTCTTTTAGGGGTGTATTTTTTTGTATTAAAATATTTCCCTGAACTGAGGGAGGCAAACTAATTATTTTCCGTAATAAAACGGAAAAATTTCGTCAGGAGGTGCCGGTATGCGAGTAAAGGTTACTTTAGCTTGTACAGAATGCAAGCAGCGCAATTATTGTACGAAGAAGAACAAGAAGAATGACCCTGACAGACTTGAAATGAACAAGCATTGCAAGTTCTGCAAGAAGCACACTCTTCACAAGGAAACAAAGTAATGGAGGTCTGTTATGTCAAAGGAAGAAAAGACTAAAGAAAAGAAGACCTCGGACAAGTCAAAGAAGAAAAAGCAGAACAGAATTGTTAAATGGTTCAAGGACTTAAAAAGCGAATTCAAAAAGGTTACATGGCCGACAAAGAAAAAGGTTATCAACAATACAAGCGTTGTACTTGTTACTATGGTAATCGCAAGCGCTTTTGTTGGTGGTCTTGATTACGGTCTGCTCAAGTTTTTCAGCTTTATTCTTGGCTTGGAGTAAGTGAACTTGAACTTTTAAGGAGGATTTAAAATGTCAGAAGCAGCAAAATGGTATGTAATCCACACATATTCCGGCTATGAAAACAAGGTGGCGCAGAATATTGAAAGAGTTGTGGAGAACAGAAAGCTTCATGATCTTATCCTTGAGGTTAAGGTTCCTACCGAAAAGGTAACGGAAATTACCGATGGCAAAACAAAGGAGATTGAAAGAAAAACATATCCGGGTTATGTTTTGCTGAAAATGGTATATACCGATGATTCATGGTATGTTGTCAGAAATACAAGAGGCGTTACGGGCTTTGTTGGTCCTGCTTCTGAGCCTACTCCGCTTTCCGAAGCAGAGGTTATGGCACTTGGAGTTGATATTCCTGCAACTGTTCATGTGAATTTCAGCGAGGGAGATCAGGTTCAGGTATGCGGCACAGCTATGGACGGTTTTGTCGGTATAGTACAGAAGATTAATCTTGAAGACGGAACAATTGATGTACTTGTTTCAATGTTCGGTCGTGATACTCAGGCAACACTTGCATTAAATCAGGTGAAAAAGCTTGAGGATTAAAAACAAAAAAGCAGTAGCTTTAAAAGTGGGAGAGGTAAAATCTTAAATTATCTCGGTGTTACCACAATTATGGAGGTCAATTAAAATGGCACAGAAGGTAGTAGGCTATATTAAGCTTCAGATTGCAGCAGGTAAGGCAACTCCTGCACCACCGGTTGGTCCGGCTCTCGGTCAGCACGGTGTTAACATCATGGCTTTTACAAAGGAATTCAATGAAAGAACAAAGAATGACATCGGTATGATTATTCCTGTAGTTATTACAGTTTATGCAGACCGTTCATTCTCATTCATTACAAAGACTCCGCCGGCAGCAGTTCTTATCAAGAAGGCTTGCGGTATTGATACAGCTTCAGGTGAACCTAACAAGAATAAGGTTGCTAACATTACAAAGGAACAGGTTCAGAAGATTGCTGAACAGAAAATGCCTGACTTAAACGCTGGTTCTCTCGAGGCTGCTATGAGCATGATCGCCGGAACAGCTCGTTCAATGGGTATTGTAGTAGTTGATTAATATTTGAAGGATACGAAATTCGTATCCAAATAATGGTGGGAGGAAAATTCCGCTAACCGTGTCTGCGATTGGAGCAGTTCGGTATTACCACTTTAAATGGAGGATAAATAATGAAACACGGCAAGAAATATATGGACAGCCGCAAGGCTGTTGACAGCACAAAGCAGTATGATTCTGCTGAAGCTCTTGATTTAGTTTGCAAGAACGCAAAGGCTAAGTTTGACGAAACAGTTGAAGCACACATCCGTCTTGGTGTTGACTCAAGACATGCTGACCAGCAGGTAAGAGGTGCTGTTGTTCTTCCTAACGGTACAGGTAAGAATGTAAGAGTATGTGTATTCTGTAAGGAAGACAAGTACGATGCAGCTAAGGAAGCCGGCGCTGAATATGTTGGCGGTATGGATCTCGTTGACAAGATCACAAAGGAAAACTGGATGGACTTCGACGTTGTTGTTGCTTCACCTGATATGATGGGTCTTGTTGGTCGTCTTGGTAAGGTACTTGGTCCTCGTGGTCTTATGCCAAACCCTAAGGCTGGTACAGTAACACCTGACGTAGCAAAGGCTGTTACAGAAGCTAAGGCAGGTAAGATTGAATATCGTCTTGATAAGACAAATATCATTCACTGCCCAATCGGTAAGGCTTCATTCGGTAAGGATAAGCTTGAAGAAAACTTCACAACACTTATGGAAGCAGTAGTTAAGGCTAAGCCATCAGCTGCAAAGGGTACCTACATCAAGTCATGTACAGTAACTTCAACAATGGGTGTTGGTGTTCCGGTATCAACAACTAAGTTTGGTGCGTAATTAATTTTTATACAGTAAAAAAAGCCTCTTTATAAGGGGCTTTTTGTATATTTTCGGAGGAAAATATGAATAAAAAGAAAATATTAAGTTTTATTACATCTGCCGTTATGGCGGCAGGTTTTCTGTCTGTAATGCCGCAGAGGGAAATATTTGAGCCGATGACAGCGGAGGCGGAAAGCTATTCCGATGAAGCAGAATACGGAGATTATCTCTATTATAAAAAAGTCGATGAGGATGGGGACGGAACGTACGATTGCGTAGAGATTATCCTAAATGAACAATCGGTAGAATCATTAGATATACCTGATGAAATTGATGGCTTGCCTGTTACAAGTATAGGAGACTATGCATTTGCTGGTTGTACATCTCTTGAAAGCATAACAATCCCTGACAGCGTTACAAGTATAGGATACATCGCATTTACTCAGTGTACATCTCTTGAAAGTGTAACACTCGGGGACAGTGTAACAAGTATAGGAGATTATGCATTTCGAAGTTGTTCTAATCTTACAAGCATAACAATTCCAACCAGTGTTACAAGTATAGGAGATTATGCATTTTATGAATGTACATCTCTTGAAAGTATAATAATCGAAAATCCTAAATGTGAAATTTATGATTTGCAGGGAGAAAACACAATTCCTGATAAAACAGAAATTTATGGATATAAAGATTCAACAGCACAAATCTACGCAGAAAACAATGGAAATAATTTTATTGAAATAAAAAAAGGAAATGATGGAATAATTTATGCAGAAATGAACGATTATCAAAAAATTGTTGACTGTAATACAAAGGAGAAATCAATTGTTATCCCATCAGTCTTTAATGGTAAACCTGTTAAAAGCATAGGAAACTTTTCATTTTCTGATTGTACTTCACTTACAAGTGTAACAATTCCTGACAGCATTGCAAGTATAGGAATTAAATCATTTTGGTCCTGTACTTCTCTTGAAAGCGTAACACTCGGAGACAGTATTACAAGTATAGGAGATGATGCATTTTATAATTGTCCGATTGCAGAAATTAAAATAGGAGAGGGAACTGAAACTATCAGAGCTGATATGATTTGGGGAGAAAGTACGCTTGAATCTGTTATTATTCCTTCAAGTGTTACAAATATTAGAGCAGATGCATTTGAAGATTGTTCACACCTTACAAATGTATATATATCAGATATTGAAGCATGGTGTAATATTGAATTTAGCAGTATATATTCCAATCCTCTTTATTATGCAGATAATCTTTATTTAAATGGTGAACCTATAACAAGTCTTGTTATACCTGATGGAGTAGCAAAAATACCTGCTTATAGTTTTTCCTGTAACAGTATAACAAATGTAACAATTCCCGACAGCGTAACAAATATAGAAACCGGAGCATTTTATGGCTGCTACAATCTTTTAAAGGTTACAATCCCTGCGACTGTTAATACAATAGGCACAAAGGCTTTGGGGTATTCTTCAAACGGAAAAAATGAAGATTTTGTTATTTTTGGAACAGTTGGTGATTCAGCAGCTGAAAGATATGCTATACAAAATAATATGAACTTTACAACGGAACTTTCATTAAATGTTGGAGACGGATATTTGTTTAAAACTCAGGATTATGAAGGAGTTAAATGGACTTCAAATGATACTGCAATAGCTATTGCAGTAGATGGTTATGTTTCAGCAGTAGCAGAAGGTAAAACTGTCGTTTTTGCAGTTATAGGAGATGTTGTTTTAAAGTGTAACGTTACTGTATATCCGGAGGGGACTGTTACAACTCCTGTTGTTACAACAACAAAACAGACAACTACAACAACAAAAACTACAACAACCACAAAAACAACAACTTCAGCAACAACAGAATCAAAAACCACAAACACAACAGCCGAAAATTCGGATACAACCACCACAACAAATACAACCGCATCAACAGTTACTACATCGGCAACTACTACTGCAACAGGCACTACACGTCCGACAGGCGACGCAAACGGTGATGATAAGATGACTGTCAGCGACGCAGCATTTATCGCAAGAACGCTTGCAAAGCGTGAAACAATTGATGCAAAAACAAATCCGGCGGCTGACTTTAACGGTGACGGAAAAGTAACTGTATCAGATGCGGCAGGAATTGCAAGAGAGCTTGCAAAGGCGAAGAAATAGTCATATTGCTATAAATGGTATAATTAAAATCCACCCCTCGGGGTGGATTTCTGCATAATGATTTACAATGTTTTATATATCTCCATAACGGCATCTTTTTTAGCAAAACCCTTTGAAAAAGCGCTTGCACTGCCGCTTGCAATTCCCATTTTAAAGGCGTGTTCATAATCGCCGCTTTCAAGCCATCCGAAAAGAAAACCTGCAACCATTGAGTCGCCGGCACCGACCGAATCAAGAACTTTGCCTTTCGGCGCAGCGCAGGAATAGTGTCTGCCGTTTTGTGTCGATAAAACTGCACCGTTTCCGGCAAGGGATACAAGAACATTTTCAGCACCCATTTCACAAAGCCTGTCGGCATGTGTCAGTACCTTTTCATGGTTCTCGCCAAGTGTTTCGCCGACAATATCCGAAAGTTCAAAATGATTCGGCTTTATAAGAAACGGCTTTTGCTTCAGGGCATTCAGAAGCAGACTGCCGGTTGCGTCTACTATGACATTTACCCCGTCAGTGGTATTTTTCATAATATCACTGTAAACAGTGTCCGAAATACCCTTTGGGATACTTCCGGCAAGTACAAGATAATCACCCTTTTTTATCTTGCTGATTTTATCTATAAGTCTTGCAATATCCTCATTTTGAATGTTCGGCCCTGAACCGTTTATTTCAGTTTCCTCCGATGATTTTATTTTAACATTTATACGTGACAGACCATCGACCTCGATAAAGTCAGCCTTACAGCCGTTTTGCTCAACACGTTTTTTTATTTCTGCACCTGTAAAACCGCCGATAAAGCCAAGGGCTGTATTTTCAACGCCGAGATTGCAGAGCATTGTTGATACATTTATGCCTTTTCCACCTGTTAAAATGTATTCGTCATGACTTCTGTTGGTTTTACCGAGAATTATTTTATCGGTTTGGATTGCATAGTCAAGGGCAGGGTTGAAGGTGACAGTGTAAACCATATTTTCTCCTTTATAATAAAAATGGACTGTAAGAAACAGTCCACAAAATCTGCAGATATAAAAAATAGGCTTACGTAAGCAAACCTATTCTGGTGACCCGTACCGGACTCGAACCGGTGATGCCGCCGTGAGAGGGCGGAGTCTTAACCGCTTGACCAACGGGCCGTTTATATAGTTTATATAATAGCCTGAGAAAAACTCAGGCTATTTGGTGCACCATCGGGGGCTCGAACCCAGGACCCACTGATTAAGAGTCAGTTGCTCTACCAACTGAGCTAATGGTGCATTTATATTTCTTTTTAAGACTTTAATATTATATCACATAAATTTTATTTTGTCAATAGCTTTTTTGAAATTTTATGTAAAAAATTCAGATTTCAAAGTGCGGCAGATATAATACCGCACTTTTTGCAATTCGTAACTAATTATATTTCAATTTTAAAATCACTTATTCCTGACACGGCTTTCATTCTGTACTGTAGAATTCTTTTGTAGAGGTTTTCAGTGAGTTCCTTGTTTACACCCTCGTTATCGTTCTTATTAAGAATTTCTGAAAATTCATCTGCGATAAGCTGTATGTTCATGCTCAGCATATTTATGTTTTTTGCCATATTCTTCATAATATCGACTGCGTTATTGGCATTATGCTCAATAAAGCCTTCGAACTCATCCGATGAAATATGCATAAGCATAACATTATCGTTGGCAACAACAGTGTACGGGCTCGGTTTGCCTGAAAGCAATGAAACCTCACCAAAGCATTTATGTTCGCCTGCAACCCCAATCAAGTATTCGTTTTCTTTTCCGTAATTAAGGTACATTGCAACACTTCCGGAAATGATTTTAAACATTTCGCTGTATGTTTTTCCTTCTTCTATAATGATTTCATTAACCTTGTGAACAGTCATTTTTGAATTTTTTTTCATGCTGAACTCCATTCTGCTTTATTATATTGATTTTATATAATTTAACGCAATAATTGTCTGTTAAATTATATTATACCATGATTTTACAACAAATGCAATTAGTTGATTAATAAAAACCGCATCGTTTTGTATAATACAAAGCGATGCAGAAGAATATCATATCAGTAATTATATCTACGCCTGTTGGCAATAAGGAATATAATACTTACTGCGGCAGCGCCAAGCTCGGCGGCTATAATGGAAAACCATATACCGTCAACCCCGAAGAATACTGGCAGAATAAGGACACAGCCTGTCTGGAAAATCATTGTTCTTGAAAAGGATACGGCGGCAGAAATAATGCCGTTGTTGAGGGATGTGAAAAATGCCGAAATGAACATTGGTATGCCCATAAACAAAAATGAAAAGGCAGATATGATAAATGCATGTACTGTCATGTCAAAGAGCTGCTTGTCGTATCCGACAAAAAGTGCCGCAAGAGGTGTTGACAGCAGAAGTGCCGCTATAGTCATTATCACAGAAGCAATACCGATGAGGATAAAGCTTTTTCGTTTAATATTTCTAAGCTCGGACATATTCTGTGCGCCATAGTTAAAGGAGATGACAGGAGAAATTCCCATGGAATAACCGAAGAAAATCGCAACGTAAATCATATTTACATACATGAGCGTTCCGTAAGCCGCAACGCCGTTTTCACCTGAAAATTTCATCAGCTGGGTGTTGAAAAGTATGCCGACAACAGACATCGAAACGTTTGTTATAAATTCAGATGAACCGTTAAGAGCTGTAAGTAAAAGAGGTTTTCTCATGAATTTTGTTTTGCCAAGCTTTAAAAGACTGCCGTTATTTCCTGCGAAATATATAAGCGGAATAAATCCGCCTATAATCATGCCTATGACGGTTGCTATTGCTGCTCCCTCAAGCTTTAGGTCAAGAACACCAACAAGAAGGGCGTCAAGAATTATGTTGCTGAGTCCTGCGCAGATTGTAATTATAAGTCCGAGATTTGATTTTTCGGCAAGTACAAAGAAAGTCTGAAATTCATACTGAAGCATAAAAGCCGGAATTAACGCTATTATAATTCTGCCGTACCTTATGCAGTATTTCAGCATTTCACCTTCAGCACCAAGCAGCTGAAGCAGCGGCGTCAGAAGAATCTGTCCAAGTACTGCAAAAATAATACCGACAATAATTGTAAGGTAAACAACCATTGAAAAATACCGGTTTGCTTTTTTGCTGTCCTTTTCGCCGAGGGTTTTTGCAATAAGGGCAGTACCGCCCGAACCGAACATAGAACCGATTGCGCCGATAATCATTATTACCGGCATGACAAAATTTACCGCTGCAAACTGTGTTTTTCCGACGAAATTTGAAACAAAAAAACCGTCTACAATACTGTAAACTGATGTGAAAACAACCATTGATACAGAAGGCAGGGTAAATAACAGCAGTTTTTTATATCCGAAATGGTCTGATAATTTTATTCTCATTTTTTCTCCTTTTCACGACAAAAGCCCGATTATTCCAGAGAATAACCGGGCTCACCCGACATCTTATCGACACATGACATGATTTCAGCAAAATGACTGAAAATGTCGGCACTACGGTACCGTGTCCTCCGATGACTATATATTTATTTCTACATTTTATATTATAGCATTTGCAACAAAAAAAGTCAAGCAGAACTATTGATAAATAACAATAAATATATTATAATATTAGTATTGTAATGTAAAATGGGAAGGAGAGAGAATTTTGGAAGGATTTTCGGAATTTTTAAGTGAACTTGTAGAACAGCTTTCCGGCTTTAAGGAAATTATTGCTGCTGTTGCTATAATAGTTGTTGATGTGTGTGCGCTGTTTATACTCTGCTTTTGCAGTAAGGAAAAAAAGGCTGTACAGAAGCAATGGGAAAAAGCGGCAAGGCATGTTGTGCTTACAGATGCAGGAGGCGGTTTTTGCTTCAAGCCAAATTCAATGGAAATATTAATGGGAAGGCATATTTCAGCCGATTTGCGCTTTACCGACCCATCTGTTTCAAGATATCATGCTATACTTAGCCTTGAAGAAGGCATATGGGAGATAACAGACCTTGATTCCACAACGGGTACTTTTGTAAACGGAGTCAGAATTACAGGTACGCAGAAGCTTCGTCCGAATGATGAAATAAGAATCGGAAAGAAAGCAGTTTATCTCAGAAAGGAGAAAATGTAAATGTTAAAAAACGGACTTTCATATTTCGGCATTATGTTTTTATCCTTGCTGTCTCATTTGTCACTTCTGACTGTTGTTTTTGTCAAAGGCAATTACGACAATATCATTGACCCGATGATTCTGTCGGCAGCGGTTCTTATTCTTGATGTCGCATACTTTACAGCCATAAGATTTATAAAGCAGAATACATATACTTTTGATATTCTTCTTGTGACTGTCCTTAATATAAGTGTTATTTTTCAGTCCTGCTTCGGAAAGGTAGTCTTTGCAGGAAAGCATTATATTTTTGCAATACTGGCGCTGGTGCTTTGTCAGTGTGCATTCAGGCTTGTTTCCGATTACAGATTTATTGAAAAACGCAAATATATTTTCTATGGAATAATCGGTGTACTGATTCTGTCAATACTTCTTTTTACAGGAAGCCGCAGTATGTGGATTGACCTTGGTTTTATCACTATTCAGCCATCGGAATTCATAAAGCCGTTTTTTGTGCTTGTTTTTGCGACTTCGCTTATTTCCCTTAACAACAAGCATAAGGTTCTTTGCTTTAATGTAGTATATGATAACTGGATTTTAAT
Organism: Ruminococcus sp.; assembly: GCA_015066715.1. Taxonomy (GTDB): domain Bacteria; phylum Bacillota; class Clostridia; order Oscillospirales; family Ruminococcaceae; genus Porcipelethomonas. The sequence continues at coordinate 24,247 of SVNU01000016.1, forward strand.
TGGCGTTACGGGTGTAATAATCCTGCTTCAGTGGTGGTGCCGTGACCTTGGAAGCCTTCCGACCTTTGCAGCGGTTGCAGGCTGCGGACTTCTTATGAGAATCTGTTATCCGAAGGCAAAGCTTTCAAAGAAGCTTATAATAGGTATATGTGCTGCAGCGGCGGTAGTTATTGTGGCTGCACTGAAATTTGCACCGGGATATGTTCAGCAGCGTCTTAACGTTGATATATGGGCAGACCAGCATGGTGACGGCTGGCAGCAGTGTCAGGCGCTCATTGCAATTGCAGAGGGCGGCTGGTTCGGAAAAGGACCGGGACATGGCAGACTCTATAAAGTCCCTGCTGCAGATACAGATATTATCTTCTCGTCAATCAGTGAAGAATGGGGAATGCTTGCAGCCCTTCTTGCAGTATTCATGATACTTCTTCTTATAATAACCGCTGTAATAAATACTCCCCGTTCTTATTTTCATACAACACTTTCAGTAGGAGCAGGCGCAGTATTTATTGCACAGATGTCACTTAATGTATTTGGCTCATGCAATCTTATTCCTTTTACAGGCGTTACACTTCCTTTTATTTCACAGGGCGGCAGCTCCATGCTTGCCTGCGGAATACTGGCAGGATTTTTGAAGGCAGGGCAGGCTACTGTATTTTACGTACCGCCAAAACCGGCTATGCGCCCTGATGCGGCAGGAAGGAGGCAAGGCAGATGAAAAGTCTTAAAAGAGGAAGCAGACTTATTGCACTTATGCTTACCGTATTCCTCATAGGAATGGGAATACTGATATGGAAGCTTATGACAGAAGCTTCGTATTATATAAGTCATTCGCCAGAAGCAACACTTGGTCTTGTGTATGACAGAAACGGTGATATTCTGTTTGACGACAACGCAAAGGAGGGAGATTATCCTGAGGGTCATTTTAAGGATGTGGGAAATCTCATCGGCGATACAAGCGGACAGATGTCAAATACACTTGTAAACAAAAATCTTGAAAAGCTCAGTAATTACAGCTTTACGGCAGGTCTTGACAACAAAAACGGAAAGGCTGCAATTTACACAACCCTGAATCACAATGCAAATGAGCAGGTATACTCTGCATTTGGCGAAAAGGACGGCTGTGCCGTTGCGTATAATTACAAGACAGGTGAAATTCTCGTATGTGTCAGCAAGCCTAACATAGACCCTGTAAAGGGGTATGCGGACATTGAAAATCTTCCCAACGGAAGCCTTTTGTGCAAGGTGTTCAGTACAACCGTTCCGGGTTCGACTCAGAAGGTTGCAACCCTCATAGCGGCAGATGAGACAATGGGAATTGACAGGCTTATGCAGAAAAGCTATACCTGTGAAAGCGTTTATGTAAACAATACCGGTATTGACATTATCTGTCATAACGAATATGGTCACGGAACACAGAATATCAGAGAAGCCTTTGCAAACAGCTGTAATCCATATTTTGCACAGCTTGTCGAAGACCCGGACTGGTCAATTTCGGATATTGAAAAGGTATATAACAGACTGGGGATTTCCGTAAACGGTTCGGAGCAGGAGGATATTCTTGTAAGCGGAATTGTCTGCGATTCGGCGTCAACCGACCTTACAAATAAAAATGAATTTGATACACAGTGGGGCTGTATAGGTCAGGGTACAACCATGGTAAGCCCTTGTCAGATGATGATGTGGGAAAGTGCCATTGCAAATGGTACAGGCAGAGCCACAGTTCCGTTTCTTATTGATTATGTTACCAATGTAAACGGACGAATTGTTGAAAGAACGGAAACAGAGCATACAGAGCAGATGTTTTCCGCAACTACCGCAAAGGATGTCAGGGATATAATGCTTGAGAACGGTGCAAACAACTATTCGGGAATAGGTTATCCTGTAGGCGTAAAGAGCGGTACTGCACAGGTTAAAAACGGAGATGAGGAAAATTCACTTCTGACAGGTTTTGTGGATGATGAAAGCTTCCCGATTGCATTTGCAATTCTTATTGAAAACAGAGAGGACTACGATGTTTCAACCGATTATATTGCATCGGTGATTCTGAATTCTCTGAGATAAATACAGGTTTATTTCATTTATAAAAGTTGACATTTTTTTAACTTTGGTATATAATGGAATCATAAAAAATAAACAGGAGGAATTTAAAATGAAATTTGCAAAAAGAATTGCAAGCATTGCTTTAGCGTCAGTTACGGCAATGTCCTTGTGTGGAGCGCAAATGTTTTCAGGAGTACAGCCTTTGATTGCTGAGGCTGAAAGCTACTCCGATGAGGCTCAATACGGAGATTATCTCTATTATGAAATGGTCGATGTGGACGAGGACGGAACATACGACTATGTTGAAATATCAGGTTGTGATACATCAGTAACAGAAGTAGAAATTCCGAGTGAGATTGAGGGACTACCTGTTACAAGTATAGGAGATGGTGCATTTTATGGTTGTGAATCTCTTAAAAGCATAAAAATACCTGACAGCGTTACAAGCATAGATAATAATGCATTTAATGAATGTACATCTCTTGAAAGTATAACAATTCCAAATAGTGTAACAAGTATAGGAGAAGATGCATTTTCTTATTGTGAATCTCTTACAAGCATAACAATTCCAAATAGTGTAACAAGTATAGGAAAGAGTGCATTTGAAGATTGTGAAGTTCTTGAAAGCATAACAATTCCAAATAGTGTAACAAGTATAGGAGAACGTGCATTTTACAATACACCATGGCTTAAAGCGAAACGTTCTGAAAATCCACTTGTTATTGTAAATAATATTTTAATTGATGGCTATAAATGTTCAGGTGATGTAGTAATTCCTGACGGTGTCACAAGTATAGGAGATTACGCATTTTTTTGGTGTGACTCTCTTACAAGCGTAACAATCCCAGACAGTGTTACAAGTATAGGGGAAGATGCATTTGAAGAATGTACATCTCTTACAAGCATAACAATCCCAGACAGTGTTACAAGTATTGGAATAGACGCGTTTTACAATACACCATGGCTCAAAGTGAAACAGTCTGAAAATCCATTGGTAATTGTAAATAATATTTTAATTGATGGTACAACATGTTCGGATGATGTAGTAATTCCTGACGGTGTTACAAGTATAGGAGATATGGCATTTTATGAATGTACATCTCTTGAAAGTATAATAATTCCTGACAGTGTAACAAGTATAGGAGAAGATGTATTTGGATTTTGTGAATCTCTTGAAAGCATAACAATCCCAAGCAGTGTTACAAGTATTGAAAGATGTGCATTTCGTGGTTGTACCAATCTTGCAAGTATAACAATCCCTGACAGTGTTACAAGTATAGGAGATTCTGCATTTGCAAGTTGTGATTCTCTTACAAGCATAACAATTCCAAATAGTGTAACAAGTATAGGAGATAGTGTATTTTTCAGTTGTGAATCTCTTACAAGCATAACAATTCCAAATAGTGTAACAAGTATAGGAAAGTATGCATTTGAAGATTGTAAATCTCTTGAAAGCATAACAATTCCTGACAGTGTAACAAGTATAGGAAAACGTGCATTTCGTGGTTGTACCAATCTTGCAAGTATAACAATCCCCGATAGTGTAACAAGTATAGGAGATTATGCATTTTATGGTTGTAAGTCGTCTACAAGCATTACAATTCCGGATAGTGTTACAAGTATAGGAGGTCATGCATTTTCTTATTGCGCATCACTTAAAAGCATAACAATCCCAGATAGTGTAACAGAAATTGGCGGTGGTGTTTTTTATAACTGTGAATTATTAGAAAATGTCACTTTGTCAAATAATATTACTTTTTTAAGTTCGCGTATAAGTTCTTCTGGTGCTTATGAAGGGTTTTTTGAAGATTGTAACAGCCTTACAAGTATAACAATCCCTGAAAGTGTTACAAGTATAGGTAGTTTTGCATTTGATGGTTGTAAATCTCTTACAAGCATAACAATAGGAAACCCTGAATGTGAAATTGATGATTCTGAATACACAATAAATAATGGTTATGACGATGACTATAATCTGTACTTCAACGGCACAATCTACGGTTACGAAGATTCAACAGCACAGGCTTATGCAGAAAAATACGGATATGCCTTTGACCTGATTGGAAATGAACCTGCACAGACAACTCCAGCCGTGACAACAGCAACTACAACAACTGCTACAACAGAAACAACCGTTTCAGAAACAACACAGACAAGCGAAAGCACAGCTCCGATTACAACAACATCGGCAGAAACAACCAAAGCTGAAACAACAAACACAACAGCTGATAATTCAGACACAACTAACACAACAAACACAACAGCAACTACAGTTTCTACAATTATTACATCAGCGATAACTACTACTGCAACAGGCACTACACGCCCGATTGGTGACGCTAACAATGACGGTAAAATGACTGTAGCAGATGCAGCATTTATCGCAAGAACACTTGCAAAGCGTGAAACAATTGATGTTGAAGTAAATCCATACGCTGATTATAATCAGGATGGTAAAGTCACTGTAGCAGATGCGGCAGCAATAGCAAGATACCTTGCAAAGGCGAAAAACAAATAATAACAGCTTCTGAATGTTTGTATGTACAAAGTTCGGATTTGTAAAAATATCATTTTGCACCATATAACGAAAAAATTCGTTATATGGTGTTTTTTATTATTACAAAATTTTTTTCAAAGCAGTATTCGACTCAAAACGCCGTCGATACATATTATAATTATTGTACAGGCATCAGACATGATGCAGTATTATTAATCTCAGGCGGATATATTATGACAACGATTTATATTGATGTGTTGCTCGTGCTGAATATTTATGTGAATTTTTTTCTGCTCAGAGCAACTGCGGGATTTACACACACTCCGCTTAAAAACATGCGGTGTATAGCTTCGTCGGTTATAGGCAGCTTTTTTTCACTTACCATACTGCTTCCCTCCGACAGCTTTTTGCTTTCGCTTGTTATCAAGCTGCTTGCGTCAGCCGTTATTGTTGCAATATCTTTTGGCATAAAGGACAGACGAGCTTTTTTAAAGCTTATGGGATTTTTTTACATAATAAATTTCATTTTTGCAGGGGTTGTGGGATTTATGTATATTATGCTCAATCCCTCATTTATGGCTTTTAATAATTCATATTTTTATATTGATTTTTCACTTATAAGTCTTGTTGTGTTTACAGCGATAGCTTATTTTGCAGTAACTATTGTGCGCAGAATTCTTGACAGAAGCTTGCAGACCACGGGAAAATACACTGTTACAATTAAATACGAGAACAGGATTTTCACTCTTGAGGCTATTGCTGATACGGGAAATACGTTGGTGGACAGTTTTACAGGAAAGCCTGTTATTATATGTCCGCAGAAAGTGTCCGGCATTGAAACGGATTTTACTGATTGTAACGCAGAATATGTATACAAGGAATACGGCTTTCGCATTATTCCTTATTCCACAATTGACAATGCAGGTTTTATACCTGTTTTTTCGCCGGATGAAATAATGATTACCCACGAGGAGTCGGGAAAAAAATTCAGAGTTGAAGCGCTTCTGGGGATTATACAAAAGGAAACACCGGCAATTTTTAATCCGAAATTATTAATATGAAAGGAAATATATCGAAATGAAACGCATAAAGCTACTGATTTACAAGCTGTATCTTTGCATAATGAAAAAGTTCAGAGGTAGTGGGGTCTTTTATATAAATGGTCCTGATACGCTTCCACCGCCCCTTACAAAGGATGAGGAGTCTGACGCTTTTAAAATGCTCAGTGAAAATAACAGCAGTGCCAGAGAAACTCTTATTGTACATAATCTTCGGCTGGTTGTCTATATCGCAAAAAAATTCGAGTCAACAGGAACAGGCGTGGAGGATTTGATTTCTATTGGCACAATCGGGCTTATAAAGGCAGTCAACACATTCAAGCCGGATAAGAATATAAAGCTTGCAACCTATGCTTCGAGATGTATTGAAAATGAAATCCTGATGTTTTTAAGAAAATCATCCCAGTACCGAAATGAGGTTTCCATAGATGAACCACTTAACATTGACTGGGACGGAAATGAGCTTCTGCTTTCGGATATACTTGGTACTGACGACGATATTGTCAACCGTGGAATTGAAACGGAAGCCGAAAGAAGTATGATACGTGAGCTGGTTGATTCCTTGAGAGGCAGGGAAAAACAGATAATGCAGATGCGGTTCGGACTTGTTGACGGAAAAGAAAAAACACAGAAAGAGGTGGCGGACCTTATAGGTATTTCACAGTCTTATATTTCAAGGCTTGAAAAGAGAATAATCAAAAATTTAAAAAAAGAACTTGAAAAGAAGTATTAGTTGAAATTTTAAGTTTGTTGTTTAATCTGTACTAATGTGCCCGATATAATATATAAATATTGTAAAAAAACACAATAACTATTGAAATTATGTGTGTTTTATGGTATAATTTATATAGATTATTTTAGGGGGAACAGTGTATGAAAAAGAACAACGGACTTCGAAATCAAATAAAAAAACGTATTACAATTCTGGTAGCTGTGGGACTTATTGTTATGCTTTCTCTTGCAACGGTATGGTCAATGACTATTTATCAGAACCAGCGTAATCTGAAAATAGATGCTATGCTTCAGAACTGTACTGATTCGGTTGGTTCATGGATTGATACCAAGGCTGAAATGTCGCATCTCATATGTGATGAGATTATTGACAGAGAATATTACATATATAAGAATTCTCTTAAAAAGTATCTTGCTGACAAGCGTGCCGATGATGAAACAATACTTGATGTTTATGTGGGTTTTCCGGATGGTTCAACAGTATTCGGTGATGACTGGGAGCCTACTCCCGAAGAATATGACCCTACAACAAGAGACTGGTATATCAAGGCACAGCAAGCCGGTGAAATGATAGTAACAGACCCTTATGCAGATGCCCAGACAAACATGCTTGTTGTTACAATTTCAGAGCCGATTATAGTTGATGATAAGTTTATTGCGGTATTTGCGTGTGATATTTATCTTGACAAAATCATTGAGGAAATCAAGGAACTTAAAATTGATGAGAATGGTTATGCAATGCTGATTACAGCAGACGGAACAATTCTTGCACATGAAAATGAAAACTATCAGCTTAGTGCCGATGCAGACGGAAATGACATAAAAACAAATATTACCGATGTTGTTTCCGATTATAAATCAGTACCCGACGGCGAGCAGCTGAGACTTTCAGATTATAATGGCAGCAATGCAATATATGTTGAAGATACTATTTCACTGACAGGCTGGAAGCTGATTTATTCATTTGATTATGTTGAATTTTTAAAACCGGGTGCTTTGCTGATTCTATTTTTCTGTGCAATGATACTGGTATTCTGCGTAGTGTTCAGTATACTTATTGCGGCACTGCTGAAAAAACTGTTCAAGCCGCTTACAGTGGTTGCAGATGAATCACGTAATGTAGCAGAGGGAAATCTTGACTTCAGATTCAGTTATAATGCTGATGATGAAATAGGAAATCTTTGCAGAGCAATTGAAAACAACAATAATGTTGTAAGGGGATATATTGAAGATATTGGATGCAGACTTGACGGAATTTCACATGGTGATTTCAGTGTGCGTTCCGGTGTTGAATATATCGGTGACTATTCATCAATCAAAAAATCCCTTGATGATATTTCAAGTGCACTTGGCGTTGTATTCAAGGGAATTGACGAAGCATCAAATTCTGTTTCAAATGGCGCAGGCGAGCTTTCAAACGGTTCGACAAGCCTTGCAGATACTGTTGCTCATGAAACCCAGCTTATTAACGATATGGCATCAAAAATTGATATGATTTCAGAAAAGATTGCCAATAACGTTACTTCAACAGACAGAGCAAGAGGCTTTGTAAGAGATACATCAAGGGCAGTTGAACTCAGTAATACCCAGATGGAACAGCTTCTTGAAGCAATGAGAGATATTTCAAATTCATCTGTTGAAATAAAGAAAATTATCAAGACGATTGATGATATTGCATTCCAGACAAATATTCTCGCCCTCAATGCCGCAGTTGAAGCGGCAAGAGCAGGCTCGGCAGGCAAGGGCTTTGCAGTAGTTGCTGACGAGGTCAGAAACCTTGCAGGCAAAAGTGCTGTTGCTTCTGAACAGACGGCAAAGCTTATTGAACATTCTGTAGAGGTTATTGAAAAGGGTATGGAATTTGCCGATGAAACTTCCGAATCACTGCAGAGAGTTGTAAAGCAGACAAATGAGGTTGATGCTATTATTGCGAAAATCAATGAGGAATCTCATGAACAGGAAGTGCATATTAATGATATTAATGAGAATATGAACCGTGTATCAGGACTTGTTACTTCTGCGGCTTCAACAGCAGAAGAAAGTGCGGCGGCTTCGACCGAGCTTCATAGTCAGGCGACAACATTCAGAGAAATGCTTGAAAAATTTGGTTTGTAATTATTAAGGCTGTGCCGTGAGGTACAGCCTTTGATTTTTAGGGGGATTTTGTTCATGCATTTATAAGTTCGGTCATTGACTGTACTATATAATTAATTAAGAGAGTAAAGTGGTTTTAAGAGATAAATATATATTTTTCTTTCTGTTTATATCCCTTACTTTTCTTGCTTGCACAAGAAAAGTAACAAAAGAATGCACAAACTTTCTTATAAAAAGAAAGTTTGAACAAAGAAAATAAAAACTTAAAATTGAAACCGAATTCAGACTGTTTCCCCGTAAAAGGCAGTGTCTGACTGATAATAAGCAAACTGTTGAAGATAGTATGCATAAAACGCAATTCTCCCCGCAAATTAAGCTATAGCTTGAGAAAGCTTGAAAT
>SVNU01000160.1 GCA_015066715.1 Ruminococcus sp.
AAGTAAAATTTTCGGTCAAGCCTTTTTTAAAAGGCTTGGCGGGGGCAAGGGGCGGCAGCCCCAAACCTTGTGAAAGACTCGCACAACATAAAAATAAGGTTTATCGACAAGCTGATGAAATTTTGTTCGTATTGATTGCCTTATATCAAATAAAGTCTTGACAAGAAAACAATTACAGGGTATAATGTATATAATTAACAAACAATACTGCGCAATTTTTTGATATTTTAAACAAATTAGTGCAAGGAGAAAGAAAATGAAAAGATTAAAGAAGGTAATGAGCGGTGCGCTTGCTTTTGCTTTTGTTGTGGGTACAGGTGCCTGCAACAGCGGAGGGCGTAATGAAAATACTGCCGAAACGACCACAACGGTGGCAGTAACAACCACTGTATCCAACGAGCTTGATCATCAGATTGATTACGAAGCGGAAGCGGATATTGAAGAAATCGACGAGAAGAACGAGGAAGGTACAGGTAAGCTGTATGTTCCGGGACAAAAGGCAGGTCTTGTAAAGGCTTTGTGCTATTACGACCTGAACAATGAAACCCCCGCTCTTTCTGATATGCTGGCGGAGCGTTTCGGCGGATATATCGAGACTGAGATTACACCAAGCGGCAGCGCATATTTTGAAAAGCTGGGTATGCTGGTTGCGGCGGGCGATTCCCCCGACCTTGTTCGCTATGACTGGGAAGCCTTCCCCTGGGCGATATCCAAACATATCTATACTCCCCTTGATGACTGGCTGGATATAGAGTCGCCTCTCTGGGCAGATGAAGCAAATGTTATCGAGCAGTTTGCGTGGGGCGGAAAACACTACTACTGGCCCGAAGAAATACTTCCGAACTTCTGCCTTATTTACGACCAGAATATACTGGAAGAAGTAGGTCTTCCAAATCCTCTTGACCTTTACGACGAAGGTACGTGGGACTGGAACGCTTTTAATGATATGTGCGAAAAATGGTGTGCGCAGGGTGAAGATTATAAAGCCCTTGCGGGTAGTGAGTGGCCCGGACTTATGTTCGTACATTCGACAGGTACAAAGGCGTTCGATATCAAGGATAACCAGTTTATCAACAACCTTAAGGACCCTAACATTCAGCGTACAATGGAATGGCTTCAGGAATTCGGCAGACGCGGCTATACCCAGTCTGAATGGGTAGACCCAAACAAGGTATTTGTTGACCGTAAGGTTTTATTTATGGCGATGTACTATGAATGGGGCTTCACAAGCGCACAGCAGGGCGCATTCCAGAACAATATTGACCAGGATTTTGCTTTTGCGCCTATTCCTAAGGACCCTCAGGCGGATAAATACTACCACAGCGGTTACTCTGTGGGATATCTCGTTCCTTCAGGCGCTAAAAATATACAGGGCGGAGTACAGTACATTCTTTGCAGCAGAATTCACGCAACTGACCCTGAAGTAATTGCGGAATTCCGCGCTGAAAAGATGGATACAAGTCCCGGATATTATGCAAAATGTCCCGAATGTAAATATAATTTCGTTGAAAATAATCAGGATGAACTTGATACCTGTCCCGAATGTAGTACCGCAAGAAAGCGCAAGTATAAGGAACTTTACACACAGCGTCTTTTCAATCTGATTGATGATTTCAAGAATCCTGAAAAGTTTAAACTTGTTTATGACGCCGCTTTTGGTATGGGTGATGATATGAAGGCGTATTTCACCCGTGCGGCAGGCAACGAGGATACACTTTTTGATGGTCCTGTGTATTTCGGTTCATCTTACACCGTTTCAAGAGATGAATACTACAATGTGATTGAAGCTATGATTCAGCCATATCGTGATTCACTTGCAGAGTCGCAATAATTATAAAGCTGTCGGTAACCCATTGGGATTTTACCGACAGCTTTTTTATGAAAAAACCAATCCGAAGTTTTATTCGGATTGGTTGGATTATATTAATTCAAAGACCCATTTGTTTCAAAGTAAGCACAGCTTCTTTATATACCTCTGAAATGTCCGCTACTCCCGAACCGTTCTTGTTTTTGGATAATACGGCTCTTCTCATATCTACTTCATCACAGTGGGAGATACCACGATTGCTTTTTCCTCTGTAAATTCCTTTAAAATTTGTCCACTTTACAGCGGAAGGCGTAAGCAGTCCGTCGTTTTCTCCTTCAATAGCCGATACAACAAGATTAGGAATTGTCATAAAAATATCGCTCAGGGGATTTTTCATAACAAAGGCATAGCTTTGATAATAAACCCCGGTTTTATCCGGGTTTTCCGCATTGAATTTTTGAGCGGCTGATGTTGTGAATGAGCTTATTGCTTTATATGTTTCAGGTTTTTTATCTCCGAGAATTCTGAACCAGCAATCTGTAAGGAAGCACCCCGCGCGGATTAAAAATGATGGAATTTTAAAGACAATATCCATTGTTTTTGAACCGTTGTGAGGTGTACTCATTGTTGTTACAGACGCCACATTTTTGCTCATTCCGAGAGTTGAAACAGCATATCTTGAGTCAAGTCCTCCTTTTGAGTGAGCAATTATATTCACTTTTTCGGCGCCTGTTTCGGCGATAATTTCTTCAATTCTTTTGGCTATGCGACAAGCGTTATTTTCTATGGCCGCGTTGCTGTCCTGATAACCGTAATATATTTCACATCCCATTTTTTCAAGCTCAGCAGGTATTCTTCCCCAATAATTTATAAGTTTTGTGTCCCTGAAACCCATACCGTGAACCATAAGAACGGGATATTTAAGGAACTTCTCCATTCCAGTCACTCCTAATCCAAGCTTATTAATTACATTATATCGTCACAAAAAGCGGTTGTCAAGGCGGTATCCGTTAAAACTGAGCATATTCATAAATTGAACAATGTGTACAATATTTAAATAGCGGTCGTAATAGATTTTTCTTTACTTTGTATAAATGATGTGGTATAATCGAAAAGAGGTGAGAGGTTATGAAAAAGAGATTTTGTTTGAAAACTGTTGCATTAGCAACGGTTTTGATGTTGACGGGGTGCGTTGGTTCAGAGAACGTGGATAACAGTGAGATTTCTGTTACAACTACATCTTTACTTTTGTCAGATACATCTCAGACTACTTTCCAAAGCACTTCGAAAATAAGTTTACCAACATCCACACTTGTGGAAAAACCTGTTTCTTCAAATGTAACGGAGAACTTCAAAGCGGTTGATTTCAGCGGTAAACAAAATACATTGAAGGATTACATTTATTATGCTCGGTTCGAAATACAGAGAGCTTTTCTGAATGGGGACGAGTGTGCAATTACACTTCGGAATGTTTTCGGAGATGAAAAACCCGAAATGATAGTTGCAATCAAGAGAAGCCAACCGCTTTTTAATCACGAATACTATTTTTCTACAGATGAGAATGATGAACCTATTTATATAGGAGAATGCTATGGCGTTCACGACTCATTTTATACTGATGGCGAATTTGTTTACGCAGTTCGAAAAGGTGAAATGGAACTGGTAATAGACAAACTTAAATACCCTATTGAAGATGCTGTTTCCCCTGATCTTGCTGAATACCAAAATGGTAATGCATTGGATTTTATAAATGACACTCATATGTATTTTATTAGATACGACAACGAGGATTGGGATAGCGAAAAACAAACATGGAAATCTCCTGAAGAAAACGCCTCTTTGTTTTATTGTGAAGATACTGGCTTGTATGAAGCATACAGTGTTTCAAAAAGAATACTGGAATTAACATCAATTGAAATCGGCGACATTATCAATGGTGATGGCAATCTGATTTACGCATATCTCCCAGGTGAAAATTACATAGTCAGTAGGCAAGAGTATAAGCAGATAAAGGCTAAAATTTTTGATATTTTAATCGAAGTAAATGATGAGTCTGAAATTTCAAGTGGATGGATAAATGTGGATGATATTGATGAGTGGATTGATTCGCTACCATAAGTAATAATGATTTCAAGAATCCGAAATGAAAAGGATGACGAGCCTGATAATAAGACTGCAATGATGCTTAAAGTGTTAATTCTGAATAATAAGAAGAAATCCTGTGATTTTTAAAATCACAGGATTTCTGGTCGGAGTGACGGGACTCGACGGCTTCGCCTAACCCTTGTGGGTCCGATTCCCGAATCCGATAACAAAAACAAAGCACCTGTCACAGAAGCTGCACAAGTCCAGTAAAAACGGACAATAGAAAAAACACCCCCTTTATGGTAGAATAAAGATAGCTACCGTAAAGGGGGAATTTTGTATGGCAAGAGAATACAGACATATCAAA
>SVNU01000017.1 GCA_015066715.1 Ruminococcus sp.
AAGAGGGGACGCTTTGCAAGAAAAAGCGTCCCCTTACCATCTGCCTTCGTAATATAAATCTGCCGATTTAATCGGCACAAAAGTCAATATTGAGGTTTTTCTACAGTCTGAGGCGGTCAATGACCGCCTGTTTAAATTTAAACTTATATTTCTAATCTTATTATTAACTTTTCTTGCTTGTACAAGAAAAGTTACAAAAGAATACCTAAACTTTCTTTGGAAAAGATGGACTTTTGATTTTGTAATTATGAAGTTGCCAAGTACAATGAAACATTATTATTTAAGTTACAAATTCATGCATAGAATTTTTTCTTTTTTGCTGACTTTTTTCCTTGCACAAGCAAAGAAAGTTAAGAAGAATACAGCGCTAAATATATATTCTTAATAAAATATGCGGAGTTTATTTATATTTATAAGTGAAATAACCGCAATATGGGTCCGGCACCCAAATGGTATTTGTGTTTCAATTCAAATCGAAGATTTGATGAAACACTGGCACGTCACGCTGGTAAATATAAATTATCTACTGTAAAATCATGAGTTTTTTTCAGCAGCAATCCTTTCGGCAAGGTCATTTAAATAAACCCATCTCTCCATTTTATCGGAAAGCTCATTTTTTAGAGTCTCTTTTTTATCTAAAAGCTCCTGAAGCTTTACGTAATCGGAGAAACAACCTGCAATTTCCGATTCGATTTCTTCTATCTGTTCTTCAAGCTTGCTGATATCATCATCTATGGTGTCAAATTCACGCTGTTCGTTAAAGGAAAATTTCAGTTTCTTTTGACCGTTAAAGCTTTTGCTTTTCTTTTCGGTCTGAGCTTTGATATTTTCCGTTTTACTGTCGTTGTGAAGCGTCTTTTGTTCATAATCGCTGTAATTTCCGTTGTATCTTGTTATAGTGCCACTGCCATCAAATTCCCATATTTCCGTGGAAATTTTATCTAGGAAGTATCTGTCATGAGATATGGAAATAACTATACCGCTAAAGCTGTCCAGATAATCCTCAAGTATGGTGAGGGTTGCAATATCCAGATCGTTTGTCGGCTCGTCAAGAAGCAGGATATTAGGTGCAGTCATTAAAACCTTGAGAAGACACAGTCTTTTTCTTTCGCCGCCGGAAAGCTTTTCAATTCTGTTCCACTGAAGCTCAGACGTAAAAAGAAATCTTTCAAGCATTTTTGCGGCGGTTACTGTTCCATCCGGTGTTTCTATGTGGTCAGCAGTTTCTCTGATATATTCAATTACACGCTGTGATGGATCCATGCTTTCGCATTCCTGTGAAAAATATCCGATTTTTACTGTTTCACCGATTGTTATTGCGCCATTGTCAGGAATCAGCTGTCCGGTTATCATTTTTATAAGGGTTGATTTTCCTGCACCGTTCTGTCCGACAATTCCAATTCTTGCATCTCTTGGAATAATGTATGAAAAATCGTTTATAAGTTTTTTTCCTGCAATTGTTTTGGATATGTTTTCAAGCTCAATTGTCTTTTTGCCCAGCCTTGAAGAAACAGACTGCAGCTGCAGTTTTTCTGTTTCAACAGGCTTTTCTCTGTTTTCAAGCTCATAGAATCTCTCTATTCTGTCCTTTGATTTTGTACCTCTTGCACGAGGGCCTCTTTTTATCCATTCAAGTTCCTGTCGGTAGAGTGTGCGGTTTTTACGTTCTCTTGCTTCGGCATCTGCTTCACGCTGTGCCTTCTGTTCAAGATAAACACTGTAATTCCCGTCATATTCAAAAAGATGTCCGTTATCAACTTCTATAATTTTTTTAGTAATGCTGTTAAGAAAATATCTGTCATGTGTTACCATTACAATTGCACCACGGTATTTTTTCAGCTGTTCTTCAAGCAGCAGTACTGTTTGATTGTCAATATGGTTTGTCGGTTCGTCAAGGAGAAGAATATCGCTGGGCTGAATAAGTGCCGCCGCAATACCTGCACGTCGTCTTTCGCCACCCGACAATTCATTTATTTTTTTATTGAATTCAGTTATACCAAGTTTTCCAAGAATTGATTTTGCTTCAAATTCCTTGGCTTCCTTTAAATCATGGGGCAGGTGAGCCATAATTTGGTTAAGAACCGTTCCGTTTTCTTCAAATTCCGGAATCTGGGGCAGATAGGAAATTTTTATACCGTTTGTGCGTACAATTTGTCCGGCATCTGCTTCTTCACGTCCGGCGAGAATTTTGAGAAGCGTTGATTTACCTGTACCGTTAATACCTATAATTCCAACTTTATCTCCCTCATTCAGAAAAAACGAGGTATCGTCAAGAATTTTTCGTTCCATGTATGTTTTAGAAATATTTTGCGCTGACAGAAGTATCATTTGCCGTTCCTCCTTGTATTGTTACAGTTATTATAAATTATATAAGATATTTATTTTTTTGTCAAGAAAATGACTGTGATTAGTATTTTACTATGTATGGGTATATCTTTTAACAAAGGTTCTTGTATTTTATAAAAAAATTAAAAGATATATTGACTTTATATCATTGTAATGCTATAATTAGATAGTAAATCGTATAATATCACAAAAATATTTTGAAAATCAGATTTGCTATGAGTGGTTATATGAATTTTGTTATTAATCATGTCATGTAAAGCATATAAAAGGAGGATTCCAATTGAAATTCAAGCTCAGACCGCCAAAAAAGGGTGGCGTTATTCTTACAGCATTGCCGGCTTTTATAGCTTTGACAGCTATTGTGCTTATTGTTTATGCTGTAAAGGGGATTATTCCGTTTGGAAGTGAATCGGTAATATATATGGATATGTGGCAGATGAATGTCCCTATATATTATCACATTTATGATGTTCTGCATTTTGACAAGTCGCTTTTTTATGACTTTTATACTGCTTTGGGCATGAATATGTCTGAAAGTGTTGCAATATGCAGTTTGTTAAGTCCGTTTAATCTTTTCTTTTATTTTGTTCCAAGAGATAAAATAGTTGAATTTATGCCGATTTTTACCCTTCTGAAGCTTAATTTCTCTGCAATATTCATGTCTGTTTTTCTTCGCTACAGATTCAAAAACACACATAATTTCTGGAGAACAATAGCGTCAGTTGCCTATGGCTTGTGCGGAATGTGCATGATTTTCTGTACAAACAGCCAGTGGCTTGATATGGCTGCTCTTTTCCCGCTTCTAATGATGTGTCTTGATTACAGCTTGAGAAACAAAAAGGTTCTCCCATATGCATTTATGCTTGCTGTTTACTTTATAGTAAACCCATATATTGCTGCAATAACCCTGCTTTTTATTTTCTTTGCTGCATCTGCGCAGATTCTGCTTCTTGCTCCGAAAAGAGAGAAGGCTCTGAGAATTCTGCATCTGGGTATCGGAACGTTTGCAGGTGTCGGCATGTCTGCATTTGTGGTACTGCCGTTTATAAAGCAAATGGGTAAAACTTCAAGAACTGCTTCAAGCAGTACACTGTGGGATACAATAAAAGCAATTCTTGACGGAACGAATCCTTATGGCGGCGGAACGGAAATTCAGAAATACTGGATGATGTGGGGGACAGCTCTTGCGGCCGCTATTATTATATACGGTATAATAATAAATCGTAAAAAAATCAGAAGGAATATCTTTTCGCTGATTTGTATTGCATTGGTCGTGCTTCAGATTTTCTTTGAAAATATTCACCTGATATGGCACGGCGGTTCCTATGCTCTTTTCCCTATGCGTTTTGGTTTCATAACAACCTTTGTAATGTGGACAATTGCGATAAGCTACATAAACGATATAAGAAAGCTTAATATATTCCAGCCGCTTCCGGCACTTTTCAGTAACAAGCTGAAGGCAGCAATAAAGGTTGCCTGCGCATTGATTGGTATTGCTGCAATTCCGTTTGTCTCATATTTAATTGCGCAAAGCTTTATTAAAGTTAAATCAGAATATTCAGAATATATTATATGGTTTTCACTGGCACTGTTCGGACTATTGATGATTCTGTATTTTGTTCTTGTAAACAGAAAGCTCAGAAATGTTTTCAGAATTCTTGTATGTACACTTCTTGCAGCAGAGCTTAGTGCAGGTGTATATCTCTTTATCGGTGAGCCTTATATAGACCCTGTTTTTCTTCAGGGGCCTGATATGCACTCGGCTGAAAAGGTTATTGATGCAGGAGAAGCATTTGAAACAAACGATTCTGTTATGTCAAGAGTAAAGAACTCTGACGGAACATTTATGACAAATTATCCGTTTATCATGGAGAAAGCGGCACTCAGCAACTGGACGCACAGTGTTGACGCAGAGCTTCAGCATTCATATAAATCCCTTGGATATTCTACTGTTTATACAAGACTTCTCGATGCTGGGGGAACAGTATTTCTTGATGCTCTTATGAATGTTGAGGATGTATTCACAGCTGAAACTCTCCCTGCGAAATCATATACATTTGAGAATTCACATACAATAAAGGCAACCGATAAGAATTCGGCCGACAAAACACTTAATCATTATAAAACAAATTATCATTTCGGAGAAGCCACTGTTATGTCTGATGCAATTCTGAATATGCCAAAGGGAACTGATTCTTTTGGTTTCCAGAATACTGCATTCTATGCTATGGGTGGACAGGGAAATCTTCTGCATATCATTCAGTATGATGCAGAAATTGATCCGAGTGTAATTATAGAAAAAACAGCAGAAAATCAGTCTGTTAAATATAAAATCAATGTTACAGGCTGTCAGAATCTCTATCTTGCAGGACTTCAAAGCATATCAATCAATATTAACGGAGTTCCGCATAGCATGTATGACTGCGGAAATGTTACATATACCTACCCACAGGCATACAATAATGGTATAATCGATCTGGGTGTTTATCAGGATGAGGTCGTGGATCTTGAAATTGTATATCCCTCCGGAATCAATGAAGCTTATACGAGATTGGTACTTATGGATTATACATTGCTTGACAGCTTGGTGGCAGCTGATAATGCTTCAGATGTAAGATTAATCGAAAGTGACGGAAACGGTCTTGAGTTTGCTGCGTTTGGAAGCGAAAATAAAAATATTTTATTTATACCGGTTTCATATGATGAAGGTCTTTCATGTGAAGTAAACGGTGAGGACGCCGTGGTTGAAAGTGTTTATGGCTGTTTTTCAGCTGTAAAGCTTGAAGAAGGTGAAAATACTGTTGAAATCAGCTTTACACCTCCGGGATTTAAGATTGGCATGATAATTGCTGTTATTTCACTTGTACTTATTCTTGAGTATCATTTCTTAAAGCTTAGAAAAAGACCGCCTGTATTTAGTTATGCAGTCCGTACAGTAGCAGTATGGGAATACGCTAAATTATGGGTAATTGCACTTATTATTGTATATATTATTCCTATGGTTTACCAGATAGTGAATACGATAAAAAAATAATTTTTGAAAGGATTTATAAACTATGAAGGTTGTTATTCTTGCAGGTGGTTTCGGAACAAGAATTTCCGAGGAAAGCCAGTTCAAGCCAAAGCCAATGATTGGAATTGGCGACAGACCTATATTATGGCATATAATGAAAACATATTCTCATTATGGTTTTAATGAGTTTGTGATTTGCCTTGGATATAAGGCTTATATTATAAAGGAATTTTTTGCAGATTATTTTTTACATACATCAGATGTAACATTCAATCTTGCTGAAAACAAGATGACTGTTCATAACAACACAGCTGAACCATGGACAGTTACTTTGATTGACACGGGTCTTAATACAATGACAGGCGGACGTGTTAAAAGAGTAAGGGAATATCTTGGTGATGAACCGTTTTTCCTGACATATGGTGACGGCGTTTCTGATGTAAATATATCAGATCTTCTTGAATTCCACAAAAAAAGTGGAAAAATTGCGACTATGACTGCTATTAAGCCTGAATCAAGATTTGGTGTCCTTGATATTAAGGATGACTGTATTCATGCATTCAGAGAAAAGAATAAAAATGACAGCGGCTGGATAAATGGCGGATTCATGGTTTTACAGCCGGAAATCTTCGATTACATCAAGGGCGGAGATGAAGTTGTTTTTGAGAGAGAACCGCTTGAAACACTTGCTTCTATGCAGCAGATTGCCGCATTCAAGCATGACGGCTTCTGGCAGTGTATGGATACTCAGAGAGACAAGCAGTATCTTGAAAAATTATGGGCAGATAATACTGCGCCGTGGAAAGTGTGGGACTAATGGGATTTAATCTTGATTTCTATAAAGGAAAAAAAGTATTTGTAACAGGACATACGGGCTTTAAAGGAACATGGCTCTGCAAAATTCTTGCCATGGCAGGAGCAGAGGTAACAGGTTACTCCCTTGTTCCTTCAACAGACCCGAAGCTGTTTGAGCTTTGCGGTGCAGAATCCGAAATTAATTCTGTTATCGGAGATATAAGAGATTATCAAAAGCTATGGGAAACCTTCAGCAAGGCGCAGCCGGAGATTGTTTTTCATCTTGCGGCGCAGCCTATCGTAAGAGAAAGCTATGAACGTCCGGTGTATACCTACGAAACAAATGTTATGGGTACTGTAAACATTCTCGAATGTATACGTAACTGCAGCAGCGTTGTTTCCTTTTTAAATGTTACTACTGACAAGGTTTACGAAAACAAGGAATGGGAATGGGGTTATCGTGAAAATGAACCGCTTAACGGTTTTGACCCTTATTCAAACAGTAAGTCCTGTTCAGAGCTGGTTACTGCGTCTTATAAAAATTCCTTCTTTGCCGATGAAAGAGTGAAAATTTCAACTGCAAGAGCCGGTAATGTTATTGGCGGCGGCGATTTCTCAAGAGACCGTATTGTGCCCGATTGTATAAGGGCTGCATTAAAGGGAGAAAAAATCGGCGTAAGAAACCCTTATTCAGTAAGACCATATCAGTATGTTCTTGAGCCGCTTTTTGTGTATCTTATGATTGCGGCGCAGCAGTATTCTGACATATCAAAGGCAGGCAATTATAATGTCGGACCAGATGAATGTGATTGTATTACAACAGGTGTGCTTACTGATATTTTCTGTGAAAAGTGGGGTAATGGTCAGCAGTGGGAAAATCACTGTGTTGAAGGTCCGCATGAAGCAAATTTACTCAAGCTTGACTGTTCGAGACTTAAAAAAGTTTTCGGCTGGAAACCGGTATGGAATATTGAAACGTCTATTGAAAAGACAGTAGAATTTACCAAGGCAATGACAGCAGGAGAGAACGTATCAGATGTTATGCTGGCTCAGATAAAGGAGTTTGCTGAGGGATTTCAGTAAGTCTTTGATTTGGAAATTTTCTGAAGTAATTCTTTAATAAAATACAAAGAGGTAAAATGAAATGAATAATATGAATGAAAAGCAGGCAAAGGAGCAGATTCTTGCTCTTGTTGCTGATTACTGCAAAAACTTTAAGACACCTAAAAATGAATTCAAGGAAGGGGACAGAATCCCTTACGCTTCAAGAGTGTTTGACCATCAGGAAATGGTAAACCTTGTTGACAGCGCTCTTGAGTTCTGGCTTACTTCCGGAAGATATGCTGACCAGTTTGAAAGTGATTTTGCAAAGTATCTTGGCGTTAAATACTGCTCACTTGTAAATTCGGGTTCATCAGCGAATCTTCTTGCTTTCATGACTCTTACTTCACCGCTTCTTGGTGACAGAAGAATCAACAGGGGAGACGAGGTTATCACTGTAGCATGCGGTTTCCCGACAACTATTGCACCGATTATCCAGTATGGTGCCGTTCCTGTTTTTGTTGATGTAACAATTCCGCAGTATAATATTGATGTAAATATGCTTGAAGAAGCTGTTTCCGATAAAACAAAGGCTGTTATGATTGCTCATACTCTTGGAAATCCGTTTGACCTTTCAGCTGTAAAAGCTTTCTGTGAAAAGCACAATTTATGGCTTGTTGAGGATAACTGTGATGCACTTGGTTCGGAATATACAATCAATGGCGAAACAAAGCTGACAGGCACAATCGGTGACATCGGAACATCAAGCTTTTATCCGCCTCATCATATGACTATGGGCGAAGGCGGTGCTGTATATACAGATAATCCGCTTCTTCATAAGATTATCCGTTCAATGCGTGACTGGGGTCGTGACTGTATATGTCCGTCTGGTCGTGACAACCTTTGCGGACACAGATTTGACGGTAAGCACGGTGAGCTTCCGGAGGGCTATGACCACAAGTATGTATATTCGCATCTCGGATACAATTTAAAGGTTACTGATATGCAGGCTGCAATAGGTGTTGCACAGCTTGAAAAGTTCCCTTCATTTGTTGAAAAGAGACGTTATAATTTTGCAAGACTTCGTAAGGCTCTTGAACCGGTTGCAGATAAGTTTATTTTACCGGAAGCATGTCCGAATTCCGATCCGAGCTGGTTTGGTTTCCTTATTACATGTCGTGATGGTGTAAATAAAAATGATGTTGTAAAGTATGTGGAAGAACATGGTGTACAGACAAGAATGCTCTTTGCCGGTAACATCACCAAGCAGCCATGCTTTAATGAATTCCGTCAGAGCGGCGAAGGATATCGTGTTGTAGGAAATCTTGAAAACACTGAAAAAATCATGACAAATACTTTCTGGGTAGGTGTTTATCCGGGTATGACAGATGAAAAAATTGATTATATGGCTAAAACCATTATTGAATCGGTAAAATAAATGAGTGAAAATAAAAAAACGGGCAAAATCACAAAATTATTGGAGCAGTTTGTTAAATTCGGAATGGTAGGCGTTCTTAATACGCTGATTTCTACCGGTATATATTATATCTTTATTTTTGTAAATGAGGACTTATATCTTATCGGTCATATAGTTGGATTTATTGTCAGTGTTTTGAATGCTTACTATTTCAACCAGAAGTTTGTATTTAAATTGCAGATGTCAACGTTCAGGGAGCATTTAAAGGCTTTGCTGAAAACTTACCTGAGTTATGGATTTACGTTTTTGCTCAGTACATTTTTGCTTTGGTTTTTTGTTGAAATATGTGATATATCTGAAAAAATCGTTCCGTTTATCAATCTTCTGATAACAACACCGCTGAATTTTATTTTTAATAAATTCTGGTCATTTAAAAAAAAGTAGAGGACGAAATATGTTCGTCCTCTCCGTTTGTTGAAGGACAGATGTGCACATTTTTTAGTGATTCAAAAAAGAAAGGAATAATTCTATGCTTGTTAGTGAGTATATTGTTGAGTTTCTCCGTATGAGTGGTACTGAACATGTATTCGGTTATCCGGGAGGAATGGTTACACATCTTATGGATGCATTTTCACGTGCCGACGGAATAACTGCGCATGTCAATTATCACGAACAGGCATCAGCATTTTCGGCATGCGGCTATGCCTCAGCAAGCGGCAAAGTCGGTGCGGCATATGCAACAAGCGGCCCGGGTGCCACAAATCTTGTTACAGGTATTGCAGAGGCTTATTTTGACTCGGTTCCTGTGATTTTTATAACAGGTCAGGTTAATACATATGAAGGCAAGGGGGATATGGCACTCCGTCAGAAGGGATTTCAGGAGACGGATATTGTCAGTATCGTAAAGCCTGTTACAAAAATGGCAGAAGCAGTTACTGATGAAAAAGACATACGCTATATGCTTGAAAAGGCTTTGTATACAGCAACTGAAGGCAGAAAAGGTCCTGTTCTTCTTGATATTCCGATGAATATTCAGCGTAGTGAAATAAATCCTGACAAGCTTCGTGGATTTGATATTCCGGAAAAACAGGATAAAGAACCTGATTTTAAATCCGTTTTTGACATGCTTAATTCCGCAAAGCGTCCATGCATCATTGCAGGTGCGGGAATAAAGCAGACTTTTACGCAAATGGATTTTCTAAGATTTGCAGAAGCTATGAATATTCCTGTTCTTACAAGCATGATAGCTGTTGACCTTCTTCCGGCTGACCATCCTCTGAATTATGGATTTATTGGTGCATATGGTGACAGAAAGGCTAATTTCATAGCTTCAAAGGCAGATTTGATTTTGACATTAGGTACACGCCTTGATGTGCGTCAGACAGGCGCTAAGCGTGAGGATTTTGCTGTAAATGCAAGATTTATAAGATTTGATACAGATGTTAATGAGTTTGAAAATAAAATCCATGATGATGACCTGAATATACAGATGAATCTTGAAACTGATATGAAAAAGCTTGCAGACTCCGCTATCGATATAAATATTGGCGATTATTCCGACTGGCTTGGGGTGTGCGATAAAATAAAAAGAATGCTTGAAGGTACAGTTGAGAAGATGTATCCTGAAATTCTCATGAATAAAATCAGTGAATCAGTTCCAGAGGATGTAACTGTTACAACTGATGTCGGGCAGAATCAGGTATGGGTTTCGCAGCATTTTAAGGTGAAGAAAGGGCAGAATATCCTTTTTTCAGGTGGCATGGGAGCTATGGGTTATTCACTTCCTGCTTCAATAGGTGCGTCCCTTGCTGACAGCAGAAAGGTTATATGCTTCTGCGGTGATGGCGGATTTATGATGAATATGCAGGAGCTCCAGTTTATTTCACGGGAACGCCTGCCTATAAAAATCTGCGTTTTTAATAATAATGCACTTGGTATGATACGTCATTTTCAGGAAATGTATTTTTCTTCTAAGTATTCACAGACGGTAGCCGAAAATGGTTATACCGTACCTGAATTAAAGAAGATTGCCGATGCTTTTGGAATAGACTATAAGTGCATATATGAACAGAATCAGATTACAGATGAACTCTTTAGCGGTGATGAACCTGTGCTGATTGAGATTGTGCTTCCTGAAACAACATATGTTTTCCCAAAGCTTGCAGTAAATAAGCCTATTCAGGATCAGGAACCGCCGATTGACCGTGAGCTGTACAGACAGCTTGATTCATTATGATGCGTGCTGTAGTGACAGGGGCATCGGGATTTTTGGGTGTTGCCCTTGTAAATGAACTTCTGAATAACGGTTATGAGGTTACAGCAGTTGTCAGACCGTTTTCACCCAATATGAAACGTTTAATAAGGCATCAGAAGCTTAATATTGTTGAGCTTGATATGGCTGATATTTCACAGCTTAAAAGTAAAACAGACGGTTGTTATGATGTGTTTTTTCATTTTGCCTGGTCAGGCATCAGGGGAGATGAGCGCAATAATAAGCAACTGCAGGAGACAAACGTTGTAAGCTCAAAAGGGGCGGTTCATGCGGCTCATGACCTTGGCTGTAAAGTGTTTGTTTCTTCCGGTTCACAGGCAGAATGCGGCATTACAACAGATGTGATTACTGAAGAAACACCACTCAATCCCATATGTGAGTATGGAAAAGCAAAGGTAAGCTTTATGACTTATGCAAAGGATTTTTGTGAAAAAAACAAAATCAGTTTTGTATGGGCGAGGGTTTTCAGCCTTTATGGCGCAATGGATTATAAAAACAGTCTGATAAACTATGCTCTTGATCTTATGCTTGAGAATAAGCCTGTCAGCCTTTCACCATGTACGCAGATGTGGGATTATATGAATGTGAAGGATGCTGTCAGGGCAATTCGTATGGTATCAGAAGAAAGGTGTTCCGGTATTATAAATATTGCCGATGGAAATTACCGTTTGCTCAGGGAATATATTCTTCAAATGAAGGAAATTGCAAAATCAGAATCAGAGCTGCTTTTCGGAGAAATAAATTCTTCGGGAAATGAACTTGTAAATCTTTGTCCTGATATATCGATTCTGAAAAATATAGGTTTTACTCCGCAAATCAGTTTTGAATGCGGTATTCGTGAACTTATTGATTTAAAACTGAAAGGAGTGTCTTAAAATGAAAAAAATCAGCATAGTTATTCCGACATATAATGAACAGGAAAATGTTGTTCCATTAAGCGAGGCAATTATTAGTGTTCTTGAAAAGGATTTATCAAAATATGACTATGAAATTATTTTTATAGATAATTATTCTACTGATAATACACGAACTCTTTTAAAGGGATTATGCTCTGAAAATAAGCGGATAAAGGCAATCTTTAACTGTAAAAATTTCGGACAATTTAATTCTCCCTATTATGGTTTATGTCAGTCAACTGGTGATTGCACAATACTTGTATGCGCCGATTTTCAAGATCCTATTGAGCTTATTCCGGAATTTGTAAAGGAATGGGAGAATGGGTATAAAATTGTTATCGGTGTCAAGAAAACAAGTCGTGAAAATAAGATTATGCGTGCTATGAGAACTGCATATTATAAACTTATAAAAAAGCTTTCTTCTGTTGAGCAGATTGAGCATTTTACCGGCTTCGGATTATACGATAAGTCTTTTATCAAGGTTTTGAGTGAGCTTAATGACCCAAGTCCTTTTTTACGTGGAATTGTTGCAGAGCTTGGGCCTGAGCGCAAGGAAATACCTTATGAGCAGCAGAAAAGACGTGCAGGTAAAACAAAGAATAACTGGTATTCCTTATATGATGCGGCAATGCTTAGCTTTACATCATACACTAAAATCGGTTTGCGAATGGCTACATTTCTCGGATTTTTATGTGCGGCTTTAAGTTTTCTTGCAGCGGCTGTTTATCTGGTTCTTAAATTTATTTATTGGGAAAGATTTGCTGCCGGTATGATTCCGATGCTTATTGGCATGTTTTTTATTGGTTCGCTGCAGCTTTTCTTTATAGGCTTTGTCGGCGAATATATTATGAGTATAAATACAAGGGTTATTCACCGTCCGTTGGTTATAGAAGAAAAGCGTTATAATTTTGATGATGCAGATGAAAAAATAAAATAGTGATAGGTAATTAAAAGAGAGTGTTTATTGAAAACTACTCTCTTTTTTGAACTTTAGAAAAAGATAAATTTATATTTAGCGTTCTAATCTTATTATTAACTTTCTTTGCTTGTGCAAAGAAAGTTACAAAGAAAGCACATAAACTTTTTTCTTTTCTCGAAAAGAAAAAAGTCAGCAAAAAAGAAAAAATTCTATGCATGAATTTGTCACTTAAATAATAATGTTTCCTTGTACTTGGCAACTCCATAATTGCAAAATTAAAAGTCCATTTAAAGATGAAAGCAGCTAAGACGAACTTGCAAGCTTTCTCAAACTACAACTTAATTTGCGGGGAGAATTGAGTTTTATGCAGACTATCTGCAATAGTTTGCTTTTTATCGGGTATGATAGTTCTTTTAATGGGAAACAGTCAGAGCTTTGCCGCAATTTCAAGCATAATATTTTCTTTGTTCAAACTTTCTTTTTATAAGAAAGTTTGTGCATTCTTTTGTTACTTTTCTTGTGCAAGCAAGAAAAGTAAGGAATATAAACAGAAAGCTAAATATAAATTTTCTTCTCTAAATATTTTTCAACAAGCATGAAATCCCCCATACAGCAAATGCTGTATGGGGGATTTTTGGATTTTAACCGGTAAATTCAGCTTTATGCTGATACATCCTTATTATTTCTTGTAAGGTCCTTGAGCCACTTATATTTTTTGTAATGTATGTAAACAGCAGGAAGCTTTATAATTTCATCTATATTCATAAGGATATAAACTGTTACAACAGGGAGCTTTAACACGAAAGCCGAAATGAGTCCGATTGGCACAACAATAACCCACATAGTTATTGTATCGCAGATAAAACCGAACTTCGAGTCACCTCCTGCACAGAAAATTCCTGCAATGGTGGTTGTATTCATTGTCTTTCCCACAACGTAGTAGGAGCACACAATAAGCATAATCTGAAGGTAGCCTGCAGCGGTTTCCGAAAGGTTTGCAAACCGTACCACAAATGGACTCACAGCAAGAATAAGACCGCCTGAAATAAGTCCTATAACAAGTGCTGTTTTACAGGTTTTAGAGCCGTATTCCTTTGCTGTATCAAGTCTGCCTTGTCCAAGCTGATTGCCGACCATAATACCTCCTGCACTTGCTGTACCCATACAAAAACATATCAGGATGTTTTTTACAATGTTTGCTATGGAATTTGCCGCAATTGCGTCTGTCCCCAGACGCCCCATAATAACAGAAAACATTGCAAAACCGCATCCCCATACAAGCTCGTTGCCTAAAATCGGGGTTGTGTATTTGCAGTAATCACGGAAAAGGACTTTATCATTTCCGAATATGTATTTTCTTCTGAATTTTATGCTGTCCTTTTTAAGTGCCTGTGATAATGCCCATATAAGCTCGATAACCCTTGAAAGGAGCGTTGCAAGAGCAGCGCCTCTTATTCCCATTCGTGGAAAAAGGGCTATGCCGAAAATCAGGAAGAAATTCATAACAATATTCAGAAGCATTGAAACTGAGCTTATCATTGAACTTGTTGAGGCTCTGCCGCAGTTTTTCAATATACACAGATACGCCTGTGAAATTCCCATCATCAGATATGACGGTCCCACAACCCTGAGATACTGCGCACCCATTTCGATAAGCTCCGGTTGATTTGTAAATGCGGACATGAGCAGTTTCGGTGTGAATACAGCGCCGACGGTAAATAAAAATGATATGCCGGCGTTGAATTTGAGTACAATACCAAGTATTTTCTCAACAGAATCAATATCACCCTTCCCGTAGTACTGCGCCGCAAAAATAGCCGCACCGCTTGTCAGTGCAAACTGGAACAGAGTATAAACGAACATAACCTGTCCTGCCTGTGAAACAGCGGATAATGCCTCCTGTGAGATAAATCCCAGCATTAATGCATCCGAAGCGCTTACAAGCGCCAACATAAGCTGCTGAAATGCGATAGGAACAACAAGTGCAAAAAGCTTTGCGTGAAATGTATTTTTTGTTTTCAGTTTAATCACCCTTTATTATTTTTATAATGACAATTATATCATATTTTTTGATAGAAACGCAAATTTGCAGATATTATTTTTTAAAAATTTTCTCATTTGATTTAAGCTTTTTATAAAAATATAAATAATACATAATTTCAAATGAATTACGAACCGATAACATATTTAAGTTGCTGTTTTTTGATGATTGAAAAGAATTGACAGATATGTGATCTATCGCATTCAGATGCCAAGTATTACGCCGCACATCTGCTGCCACACCTACTGCAGTAATCAGGCGAAAGCAGGTATGAACCCGAAAACGCTGCAATACCTAATGGGACATAGCGAAATCGGTGTTACACTGGATGTGTATACTCATCTGGGGCTGGAGGATGCCGCAGATGAGCTTCACCGCATAGAGGAACTGCACTCTGCACGGCAGGAGATAAACCGAACGAATAGAAGTAAAGCTCATCAATCCTAATAATGCAGAGTTAACTAATGTATTTTCTTTATCAGCATCTGTTGCCAGTTGTTCCAAAGACTGTTTCCATAGCCAAAAATCAGTAGTAGCTCCTTGATTGTTACTTTTCTTTTCCAACACAATAATAGTTGTCACCACATCAGCATTTTTAAACCAGCGTCCTTTTCCACTAAGGTGTACTTGTTTTATATTATATTTCTTTCTTAACACCTCAATAAGTTTTACGCCTGCATTTGTGCCAAGCCATGAGTTGGAAACAATAATTCCGAGTGTTCCGCCTGGTTTTTTCTTACGCCCTTATCGTAAGGCTCGCCCTTGGTCATTTGTGGATTGTATGTTGGCTGCTTTTTATAAAAAACACATACGTCCTCATGTTTTCTCAATGGCTGTTTCTTTGCATTAAGGAAATTAGTCGGTTTAGATTTTTCCCAGATCCATTTATACTTGTAATACTTTGGCTGACTAAGTATAAGCTTAGCAGTAAACAAGCCTTGTGATGTTAGTACAATAGCACCGTTTTGTTTAATAATTCACAAATATTGTTCTCAAAGTGAATCGAGTGGAATATAGCTATCCCATTGGTTTTGTGTCATTCCATAAGGTGATATAGCTTCTTGTGGGTTATCGCCTTGACTATAACTTCCTTCAGGTTACAAGCAACATTATATCACAAAAATGTGAATTTTTCAAGACTAACGATGACTGGTGGGCTATCAAATCTTAATGTGAGATAGTCGGACAAATCAACAACATGTGAAAAAGAGTTGCAATTACTTATGCTTTATAATATCACACCTATATCAATGAAATGCATTGATATAATATGAAAAATCCTCGGCAGAAATGCTGAAGAAAAAATTTACAAGCTGTTTACTTTTGCAGACATGGGAGATGATGTCAGATTGCTTGATTACCTTAGGTCTGATATACAATATTTATATAAAATGGGACAACTTCAAGTGAAGCGTCCCATTTTGTTGTCTTATATCGTTTGATGCAGAAAAGCGCCGTGTACAGCATTGTGTGTCTGTCAAATTGATGTTTATCTCTTTACAAAATATTCCTCATACCAAACAAGGAATGTGTAAATAGTCCATACCTTTCTCCAGTTATCAGAGTTGCCATTTATATATTCATCAAAGATTGCGTGAATTTCGTCCATATTAAAGAACTTTTCTGCAATATCACTGTTGAACAGTCTTACGACATCTCCGTTATAATTGCTGTCTGCAAGCCATATCCTGATTGGTACAATAAATCCCAGCTTTTTTCTGAATGCTATCGACTCAGGGAGAACCTTTGAAGCGGCAGTACGGAATGCAACCTTATTTTGTTCTTCGTTTACCTTATATTCTGACGGTAAACGGGAAGCAATATCAAAAATTCTTCTGTCAGTAAGTGGCATTCTGATTTCAAGACCTGCGGCAGTACTCATTTTATCAACGTTTAAGTATATATCACCGTCAAGCCACACCTGAATATCAACAGCTGACATTTTTGTCAACGGGTCAAGACCTTCTGTTTCTTCATATATATGCTTTACAAGGTTAATCGGCAGAATATCTTCATTGTAATTTTTGAGGATTTTTTTCTTCTCGTCTTCTTTCATAATATTTGTGTTGCCGACATAGAATGTTTTTAAGTTTTCACCGTAACGTTCTGCGTTGCGGTACATGTTATAGCCGCCGAAAAATTCATCTGCACCTTCACCGGAGTAACAGAGCTTTGTTGATTTTGCAGTTGCAATGCATCCGAGTGCAAAGGCAATTGCAGAAGCATCACCAAGTGGCTGTTCCATATTGTACATTACATAAGGAACTATGTCAAAATAATCCTTTGGATTTATAATGCATGTTGAATGGCCACGGCCGAGTAAATCAGCTGTTTCCCTGGCAAGTCTTGATTCGTCAAAACGTTCTTCCTCGTATCCGCATGAATTTGTCATCTGTACATCCGACATTGCAAGCACGTATGATGAGTCAACGCCGCCTGAAAGGAAGGAATGTGCAGTTTCATCATCAGTCTTGATTTCATCCATCATTAGTTTTACTGTTTCGTGAATTTCATCTGCCCACATATCAAGAGTTTTGCTGTTATCCGGCTTGAATTCCGGTTTCCAGTAACGTACAATTGAAATTTTGCCGTTTTGCCATGTCAGATGGCAGCCGGGCATAAGCTTTTTAAGACCTTTGAAAAATGTGTTTTCACCTGCAACGTAAGTAAGTGAAAGATAAATCTGAAGAATTTCTTCATTAAGCTCTTTTTTGAAGCTACTGTTTTCAATGATTTTTCTTATTGAACCGCTGCACAGAACTTCTCCGCTTTCTGTTACATAATAGTAAAAGGGTTTTGCGCCGAACTGGTCTCTCAGACAGAAAAGCTTGTTTTCCTCCTCATTCCATAATGCAAAAGCAAACATGCCGTGCATATGGTCAGCCATATCCGAACCCCATTTTTCATAAGCCTTTACGAGTATCCGGGCTTCACGTTCTTCTCTTGAAAGATCTGTTTCAATTGAAAGCTCCTGACAAAGCTGTTTCCAGTTACGGATATGTCCGCTGTATTCTTTTATCTGTATCATACTTACTCTCCAATCTTTTTTTATATTTTATGCACTGCATTTCAAAACATTTCTTTAAATAAAATTATATCATAAGTATATACAATCGTCAAGAAAATATTTGAAGTAAATTTATTAAAAATAATGAAAAAACTATTGAAAAAGCCCATTTGTTATGATATAATAAACTCAAGGAAAATAATTACATAATTTATTTATTGTCAGAAAGGAAGGTGCTTTTATGAATATTCCGGCAATTGGCAGTTTATATTATTCTGCAAATCCTGCTGGCGGTGATGTTCAGCAAAATCTTAACAATCTGAGAAGCCGACGTGATGAGCTTCAGTCTCAGCTTGAAAGCGGTGCAGTTGAAGTGCAGGAGCAGATCAGTAATCTTGACAAGCAGATTAACACCCTTGAAAAGCGTGTTAACAAAGCAACAGGCAAGGAAGAATGCCAGACATGCAAAAACCGTACCTATAAGGACGGCTCCGATGATCCGGGTGTTTCCTTTAAAACAGCGGGAAAAATCAACCCCGGCAATGTTGCCTCAACTGTAAGGGGACATGAACAGGAGCATGTTGTAAGAGAACGTGCAAAGGCAGAGCGTGAAGATAAAAATGTAGTTTCCCAGTCTGTCAGAATTAAATCGGACATATGCCCTGAATGCGGAAAATCATATGTTTCAGGCGGTGAAACGGTAACTGTAACAAAGTCAAAGCCTGAAAATCCGTTTAATGTAGGTATTGCACAGCAGGCAATGGCGTCAGGCAGTCTGCTCAATACTCAGATTTAAGAGGTTAATATGAAAAAAATAAAAAGAAGAACTGCGTTGCTCAGAAAAACAGTATCGGCTTTTACTTCAGCAGCTGTTATGCTGTCATTGGCAGCTTTTGTACCAATGACATCATATTCCGCCGAGGAAGTGAAGTATGAATTTGAAAACGGTTCTACAAGTGGTGGTACTATATATGCAGAAGGCTGGAAAGGAAATACAGCCGAGGACGGAACAGGCGAGGATTTTGATATGACAAACGCTTCCGGCGGATTTTCATATCTTGACCAGAAGGGAACAACAGTAAGTATTGATGTTACCGTGGAGGAAGCAGGTCTTTATGAGCTTACAATATGTTACTGTGAGCCTTATGACTCGAATAAAAAGGTGCAGTATCTCAATATAAACGGTGTAAATCAGGGGGAAGTAAGTTTTCAGCACAATCTGACCTTTGAAGAAACATCCGGCGGTGTTGTTATGCTTGATGAGGGTGTAAATACCATTGAGCTTAAAGCTTACTGGGGATATACGTTCTTTGATTACCTGACAATTAAACCGGCTGATGAAAGTCTTACAAATCTTACTCCGACCCGTCAGCTTTCAAATCCCAATGCTTCGGATTCAGCAAAGAGACTGTATAATTATCTGTGCGACCAGTACGGAAATCACATAATTTCAGGACAGCAGGAATACTGTGGTTCCCATAACTACAATCTTTACGCAGACCCGACAAATTTTATAAAGGATAATGAAGCGGAGTTTGATTATCTTATGGAGCAGACGGGAAAAATGTGTGCTATCAGAGGTATTGACTTTCTCAATTACAATTCGGGTTCCACATGGGATGACAATGCAGCGGAAAGAACAATCCAGTGGGTAAACGAATATAAGGGTATTGCAACGGTTGTATGGCATTGGAATGTTCCGTCCGAAGAAGGCGGTACTGACAGGGCGTTTTATGTTGAATCGGCAAGCGACAAGTACACAACCTTCAGCATTACAAATGCTCTCAAAGAAGGAACATGGGAAAATGAAGTCCTCATGGCTGATATAGAAGAAATTGCAAAGCAGCTTAAAAAGCTCAGGGATGCTGATGTTCCGATTTTGTGGAGACCTCTCCATGAAGCTGAGGGCGCATGGTTCTGGTGGGGTGCGGAAGGTCCTGAACCCTGTAAGGAGCTTTACAGACTTCTTTATGACCAGCTGACTAATGTTTACGGACTTGATAATCTGATATGGACATGGAACAGCTATACTTATGCAACCTCACCGCAGTGGTATCCCGGCGATGATGTGGTTGACATTGTAGGATATGATAAGTACAATGCTGTTGACGGTCTGCCGAATTTAAGCTCCATTTCCTCTACTTTTTACAGTCTTGTTCAGAGTACCGATGGTCAGAAAATGGTTGCAATGACTGAAAATGATACTATTCCTTCACTTGAAAATCTTCTTAAAGATAAGGCATCATGGCTGTACTTCTGTCCATGGTATATGAATTATCTTACAAGTGAACAGAATAATCCTGTTGAAAATCTCAAGGAAATCTATAACAGTGAATATTGCATTACCCTTGATGAGCTTCCTGACCTGAAAACATATCCTATGGCTGATGAGCAGCCCACAACAGAGGAAAAGGATATTCTTGTGGGAGATGTAAATGTTGATGGCGTTGTGTCGGTGGATGATGCAGTGCTTCTTTGCAAATTCCTGACGGCACAGGCAGAACTTGATGAATTACAGGCAAAAAATGCAGAGGTTTGTCCTGATGATTTACTCAATGTATTTGATTTTATAGCATTAAAGAGAATGCTTACAGAATAAAAAACGGCGTCCTGTTTTCGGGACGCTTGTTTTGTGACATAATTTAACTATAAAAGGGGATTTTAGTATGACA
This sequence comes from Ruminococcus sp., assembly GCA_015066715.1. GTDB lineage: Bacteria > Bacillota > Clostridia > Oscillospirales > Ruminococcaceae > Porcipelethomonas. The sequence continues at coordinate 20,420 of SVNU01000017.1, forward strand.
GAAATGCTTGTCAGAGTTTTTGTAAAAAATCATAATGAAATCGGTAATCCGATTGTAAGACAAAAGTATGGAACACTAAGCAGTATTGTGGGAATAATATGCAATCTGGTTCTGTTCGGGCTTAAATATCTTATCGGAACACTTGCAAATTCTATTTCAATAGTGTCAGATGCCTTTAACAATCTTTCCGACTGCGCAAGCTGTCTTGTGACTCTTTTCGGGTATAAGCTTGCATCAAAGCCGGCTGATAAGGACCATCCGTTCGGACATGGGAGAATAGAGTATCTGACATCGCTTATAATTGCGGTAATTGTGGTTCTTGTTGGTATAGAACTGCTTGAAAGCTCGGTTAAAAAAATACTTAAACCGGAAGAACTGACATTCAGTATAGCAGCACTTCTGGCACTTGTTTTTTCAATCGGCGTAAAGCTCTGGATGTCATTTTTCAATATGAAGCTTGGAAAGAAAATCAATTCAACTGTTATGATTGCAACTGCAAAGGACAGCAGAAGTGACGTTATAGCAACTGCGGCATCTTTAATTGCGCTTGTTGCTTCTGTATTTACAAAACTTCCTGTTGACGGAATAATGGGTGTTATTGTTTCTGTATTTATTCTCAGGGCAGGATATGAGATTTTAAAGGATACTGTTGATGAGCTTCTTGGAAAACCTGCTGATCCCGAAATAGTAGAAGAAATAAAAAAGCATGTAACCGAAAACGAAAAAATTATAGGTATACATGATCTTGTTATACATAATTATGGTCCTGGTAATATGATAGGCAGCTGTCATGTTGAGGTGTCGGCAGATGAAGATTTTACAATCGTTCACGATGTTGTTGATGAAATAGAAAGAAAAATTATGCATGAAATGAATATCATGATGACGATTCATATGGATCCGATAGCGACCGATGATGAATTTACAAACAGCTCAAGAGAGCTTGTCAGCGGAATCCTTTCTGAAATTGATTCGAGTCTTAGCATACATGATTTCAGAACAGTTCATGGTGAAACGCATACAAATCTTATATTTGATATTGTTGTACCTTATGAATGCAGCATTGAAAATAATATTATTAAAGAAATGATTGATGAAAAGTTGTCAGGAGAGGAAATAAATTATTATACGGTAATTGTTTTTGACAGGGAATATCATTAAAAAATGTCTGCTTTTAAGCAGATATTTTTTGACAAATTGAAAAGGGAGTGTTTTGCAGTGAAAACACTCCCTTTTATCATAAAAGTATTATTTGCTGAAAATTTCGTAGATTTCAGGATGAGTTTTATTAATCCTTATTGGTTTCATATTCATGTCTGTAAAGCAATGGGATGTGCTGCCGCTTGCTCGAAGCTCATTTGTTTGCTTATCATATATCTTGTACTGAATTTCCATTTTAAAGCCGTTAAAGGCGTTGATTGAAGTATGTATAACAACTGTATCGCCAAAGCGTACAGAACTTCTGTACTTGCATTCGGCTGAAAGTACTGGCATCATTATTCCGATAGCTTCCATTTTATCATAAGGAAAACCAACTTTTTTCATGTAATCAATTCTTGCTTCTTCAAACCATCTTATATAATTTGAGTGATGAATTACGTCCATTCGGTCAGTTTCATAATAAAAAGGACTGCGTTCATATGTAAAGTTATTTTTCATTTTTACCTCCGTGTATAAAAATATACTTTTATTATATCACTTTTAAATAAAAAAAGCAAAGGAATTAAAAGTTTATTTACCTTAAAATCCAAAAATTAAGTCATTAATTGACAATGAATTTTCTATATGATATAATCAATATTGGAAATAAATGACACATGTTATACCCAGCAGGTATGTAAATCTGATCACAGAATTATTTCTATGATTGTGCAAGGGTAACGTGTGTTTTTTTTGTGCCATTTTAAAGATGTCAGAAGGAGGAAAAAATTATGCCACAAAATCAATTTCAAAGAACGGTTTTTGCGCTTATGACTGTTTTGGTTACTGTTCATGCTTTTGTTTTTTACAGTATTTACGTTGTAAACGGAAGCACACTTATGGCAGTAACAGGGGAGTCAAGCGTTCTTGGAGCAGTAAATTCAATGGGGGGAGTTTACATGTTCGGTACAAATCTACCTATATGGGCAGTTGTTGTCATTGAGTTTGCTCTTGCTCTTACACTTGAGCTTGTTATGGGAAGTCCATGTTCATTCAGGCTTGCAATGAAAATTTTTGACCCTAAAAAAACACATCCTGTTTTGTTTGAAACAGCAATTATTTGTGCAACTGCAGCAATTATGTGCCCAGCAATGAGCCTGCTTGCTGCTGTAATGTATTATCCTTACTATGCAGGATTTGACGTGATTACACTTTTGGCAAACTGGGTAAAGCTTGTATGCTTTAATTTTCCGTTTGCGCTTCTTTCACAGCTTTTCTTTATTCAGCCTTTGGTAAGAAAATGCTTCAAGATTATTTTCAGCGTTGGTGCGGCAAAGGAATCGCAGGTTGCCAGAAAAGATGTATGTTAAGATTAATAAAAATAAAATGCATTCCAAAAATGGAATGCATTTCAGTTTGTCGAAAAAGTCGTTTTTGGAATTTCAAACCAAAAGTTTTTTGGTCCAGCAATTTTTCAAAAATGCTGGCGGAATCCAAAGGCAGAGCCTTTGGTCGCTCACCGCAGTGAGCGAAAATTCCATGTCGAAGGCGCATTTACGAGGGGTGAATTGACAAAACAGCCCGGTGGGCTGTTTTTCAAGAGGGGACGCTTTGCAAGAAAAAGCGTCCCCTTACTATCTGCCTTTTGTAATTTAAATCTGCCGATTTAATCGGCACAAAATTTAATATTGAGGTTTTTCTACAGTCTGAAATGCATTCCAAAAATAGAATGCATTTTGTTGTATAACGAGAAAGCCATAATAATTACATAGTCTGGATAAATTGACTATCGTGTTTCAACATTCTTCAAGAGGTGACTTATGTTTAACTCTATGCGTAGCATAAAGAAAAAACCCGGCTTTGCCGGGGAATATTATTTATAAGTCATCAGGATTAAATTCCTCATCCTGATTATTAAGAGCTATTTCAAGAATTTTACTGTAAAATCCCGTTGGATTTTTCATAATGTTTTTTCCGAGAAGCTCTGCCTGCCCCAGATCAGGCGCATAAAGCTTTAAATCCATGAGGTCATCCTTGATGTCAAGGCAACGGCAATGAACATAATAGCCTTTTTCAAGCTGTATATATTCAATCTTTATTTCATTCTGATATTTTAACTGTGCAAAGTATCTGAGTGCAGCTGAAACAATTTTATCTCTGTATGATTTGGGAACATATCCACGCAGAGTTTTTGCGCAATCAATACCCTTTTGCGTAAGTGTAAAAAGTTTGGATTTATCTTCATTTTCAGAAACTTCAATGGAACCGTTTTCAATGAGATAATTAATTGATTCCTGATAAAAGAAATAATTTATAATTTCAGTGCTTACAGCTATATCATAAAGCTGTTCGGAATCAATAGGCTTATGAAGCCTGTACAGAAGATAGCAAATCAGAATTTTTACTGTCTGAACATCCTTGAGCTCTGTTGAGGCGAGTTCGGACATTTTTGTATAGTTTTCCATTAAATCACCTTAATAAAAATGCGGATAATCAAGCATATGCGATAAAAGACCAATATTCACAGCTGCTTCAATGCAAGGAACGGCACGAGGTACAATACATGGGTCATGTCTGCCATGAACCTTTAGAATATCATTTTTCATGTTCTGTGCGTCAATTGTTTCCTGTGGCTTTGAAATAGACGGTGTCGGCTTGATTGCAGCTTTCAATGTAATCGGCATTCCGGAAGAAATTCCTCCGAGTATACCGCCATGATTATTTGTTTTTGTTTTTACATGTCCGTGGTCATCTACATAGAAGTCATCATTATTCTGACTTCCCACCATTTTTGCACTAAGAAATCCTGCACCGAATTCAAGCCCCTTAACAGCAGGAATTCCAAAAATAAGCTGTGCAAGTGTATTTTCAAGCCCGTCAAACATTGGTGAGCCTATACCGGCAGGAACGTTTACTGCTGCACATTCAATAATTCCTCCAAGAGATTCTCCACCTTCGGCAGCCTTATGAATATCGGCAACCATTTTTTCGCCCTGTTCATCGTTGATTACAGGGAATTTTTTATATCTGACTTTTAAAATATCATCTTTATCTACATTTACACGATTAAATTCATCATCGGTAATTCCGTGAATTTCAGAAATATGCGCACCTGTATAAATTCCTCGTCTTTCGAGAATCTGGGCGCAAACAGCACCAGCAAAAACAAGCGGTGCAGTAAGGCGTCCGGAAAAATGTCCGCCGCCTCTTATGTCATTAAATCCTCTGTATCTAACAGCACCTGTATAGTCGGCATGTCCCGGTCTTACAAGCTTTGAAATGTTTGAATAGTCTTTTGAACGTGTATCAGTATTCTGAATAAAAGCGCAAAGTGGAGTGCCGGTTGTTTTGTCATTAAACATACCTGACATAATCTGCGGCATATCCTTTTCGCTTCTCGGAGTTGTTGTTCCGTCTTTCTTAGGAGCACGTCTTGCCATAAATCGGCTGAGTTCCTGAATGTCTATATATTCTCCAGGCGGCAGGTTGTCCATTACAACACCAATTGCAGGGCCGTGTGATTCTCCAAAAATAGAAATGGAGATACGGTTATTCCAAAGTGATGACATCAGTAATTCCTCCTAAGTTTGAATAATCCTTGAAAAAGTCAGGGTATGATTTTTCAACAGATTCAGCATTTTTAATTATAACTTCACTACTGCAAATTGTAGCAGCAATAGCCGCAGACATGGCAATCCTGTGGTCGCCGCAGCTGTCAACAATACCGCCGTCAAGCTTTGCATGATGAATGCAAAGACCGTCGCCTGTAACCTCAACCTTTCCGCCGAGATTGTTCAGCGCTTCCGATGTAGTAAGAAGTCTGTCGCTTTCCTTGATTTTAAGTCTTTGAGCACCGGTTATTACAGAGGAGTTTTCGCAGTAAGTGCCCAGAACTGCAAGAATCGGCACTAAATCAGGAATATCCATTGCATTTACTTTAAATCCTTCCGGACTCTTTCTATCATTATAACACAAATTATCAATAATTTCAACAATTTTCTTATCGCCCTGATAGCTGTCGGTTTCAAGATTGCATATTTCAAGATCGCTTCCGAGAACATTTGCAACATAGAAAAATGCTGCCTGTGAATAATCACCCTCAACAGCCATATTCTGCGGAATGTATTTCTGATTGCCTTTTATATAATATCCATTTTCGGTTTCCGAAATTTCAATGCCGAAATTTTCAAGACACTTTACGGTCATATCTGCATATGGTTTGGATTCCAACGCAGATGTCATTACAATTTCTGAATCACCGTTAAGAAGTGGAAGTGCGAACATAAGTCCTGTGATAAACTGGGATGAAATGTTGCCCTCAAGCTCGAATTTGCCGGAGGAAAGCTTGCCGGATGTTGTAAAAGGCATTGTATTATTATAATCAAACCTTATATTTTTTTTGCCAAGTTCTCTTATGTATGGTGTAATCGGTCTTTCCGGGAGACGTCCCTGACCGTAATATGTGGCATCTGTTCCAAGTGCACAGGCAATTGGAATAATGAATCTTAGAGTAGAACCGCTTTCGCAACAGTCTATATCAGCCTTGTGGTTTTTCTGCGAAATTCCCTTTACTGTAACAGTATTTTCATCTACAGTTATTTCGGCTCCAAGGGCTGTAAGAGCATCAATGGTTGCATATATATCCTTTGAAAAGGTAATGTTTGTTATACTTGAAGTTCCTTCCGATAAAGCTGCACATATAAGCATACGATGCGTCATGCTTTTAGAGGAGGGAATATTAACTTTACCTTTGAGTTTTGCAGGTGTAATCTTTATGTCCATATTGTTTCCTTTAGTTTAAAATAAAATTTTCAAAATCAGCAATCGCAAGCTTTTTGATTTGTGCATGTCCGATTTGTGGGCAGACTATAAAGTTAAGCATAGCGCTTTCACGCTTTTTATCATTTCCGCAAAGCTTTACAAGGCTTGATACAGGAGCGTCGCAGCCGCAGGGCAGCTTATATGCTTTGATACAGCTTTTAAGCTTTTCAAGAACTGTATTGTCGCATGTTTTTTCAGTCATCATATACATACCGATTGCAACAGCGCTTCCGTGGGTATATGTTTCATAATTATAGTAGCTTTCGACAGCATGTCCGAGTGTATGTCCGAAATTGAGAATCATGCGTTCACCGGTATCAAATTCATCATTTTCAACCACATCACGCTTGATTGAAATGCATTTGTAAATAATTTTGTCAATAACACTGCTGACATTTTCGGTATTATGCGATGCTATGAGTTCAAATAATTCCCTGTCCCTTATCATTCCGTACTTTATAGCTTCCGCCATACCGTCTGACATGATTTTTTCAGAGAGGGTTGAAAGTACGTCAGGGTCGCATATTACGCAGGAAGGCTGCTTGAATGCGCCTACAAGATTTTTTCCGCATGGAAGGTCAATGGCTGTTTTTCCGCCCACAGATGAGTCAATCTGCGCCAGCAGGGTAGTAGGAATCTGAATATATTTAAGACCTCTTAAAAAAGTAGCTGCCGCATATCCGGAAATATCTCCCACAACACCGCCGCCGAGAGCAATAATACAGTCAGAGCGTGTAATGGAGTTTTCGCACAGAAAGTTATATATCTCATTTAGTGTTTCAGTGGATTTTGAAGCCTCGCCGTTTGGAAAAACGAATTTAACTACTGAAAAACCCTCATCCTTTAAGGCTTTTTCAAGCTTTTTATAATATAACCCGTCAACAATATCATCTGTAATGACTGCTGCTTTGCGTGTATTTACAACATCTGCAATAAGTCTGCCGCAATTATTCAGAAGTCCTCTTTCAATATAAATATTGTAATTCAAGCTTGCCTTTACACTGATTGTCTGCATAAGGTTTCAGTCCTTTCAGAAAAAAATTATCCGATTATTGATGAAAAAAGATTTTTTTCAAACCATTTACCGTCTTCTGCCTGTGAAGGGGTAAACCATCTTTCTCCGTTAATGTAAAGATCATCCTCTTTCCATTCTATTTTTACATCTGTAAGAGGGCGTTTTACACAGAGTGTTCTGTCGTAACCCTTTGATTTATAGGTTACAGAGTTTCTTACAATATCCTTGTCATTTGGTTCAAGGAGAACAGTTGTACTTCCGTTTGAGCTGTCGGTTGTGGCTATTACTTCATATCTGTAAAGTCCGGATGGTGAAGCGCCTGTTTCAACTGTTTTTTTGATTGCAGGTGATGCAAGATAACTTGTGAAAATAAAATAGGCAAGAGCGGTTAAAATATAAAGAAGAACATAAATAGTTCCAAGAAGGGTTTTTGTACCTTCATTTGAACCGTTTGCAAAAAACATTATAATAGCACACAGTGCCAGCGGAATAATCATGCCCCATGCGCCAAGGCACATGAATACAATAGGAAGCAGTGCCGGCAGCAGTATGAAGCTTGCAAGTCGTGTCAGAAGCTGATGTCTCGAAAAAATCATAAGTGCTGTTGCACCAGCTGATATAAGTGAGAGATAAATGCAGAACATAACAGGTTTTGTAATTATTACATCATAAAATACTGAGCGATATGCAAGAACGCATATGTATATTGAATAAATAAAGCCAATAACAGATGCAATGCGCTTAAGCCATATATTGCTTGATGTTGTATCTGTTTTAACTGATTTTGCAGCTGATTTCATTTCATTCTCCTTTTGGACAGGCAAAATATTTGTTGTTCAGAAAAGGATTTTGGAAATCCATCCTAATCTGCACTTATATATTATACCATTATTTTTATCAGCGTGCAAGTATAAAAAGGGAAAATAATGTTGCAAAATCTGAAAAAAGTGATATAATTACATATAAGAGGTAAAAACAATGCAATTATCTAAGAAAAAACCTGATTAACGGAGGAATGGGATGTCAAAAAAAAGCAAAATTGTCAAAATTATTATACTTGTATTCGTTGTTATTTTTTGTATAGCTCTTACTATTGTTATTGTGCCGTTTATAAATTCGCTGAGAACCGAAGAAGGAAAGATGGCAATGGAGAAGATTATAAACGACCTTGGAATATTCGGACCTTTGATATTTGTTGCGGCTGAGATTGTGCAGATTATTCTGGCACTAATTCCCGGCGGCCCTGTTGAAATTATAGGCGGTGCAGTTTTCGGACCTCTGAAGGGACTTATTCTGTGTGAAATAGGTATATTTACTGCAACAGTCATTATATATAATCTTGTGAAAAGGTTCGGACGTCCTATTGTAAATACCTTTGTATCAGAGGACAAATTTAAAAAATTCAAATTTCTTCGTGACGAAAAAAAGCTTGAGCTTGTTGTATTTATTTTTCTTATGATTCCAGGAACTCCGAAGGATGTAATAACCTATATTGCTTCACTGACGGACATAAAGCCAATAAGATTTTATTTTATAGCGGCAGTTGCAAGAATACCTGCACTTACATTGTGCGTGCTTTTTGGCGGGTCTTTGTATGAAAGAAATTATACCTTTGCTATAATTATTTTTGCTATTACAGCGGTGGTAGGAATTACAGGCATCCTTTTGAATGGTAAAATTACTTCATATCGTCGAAATAAGCTTCAACAGAAAAAAGAAAAAACAAAATTAAGCGATAACGATTAGTTAAATAACAACTTGAAAGTTTTATTAATCTTAAAATCAGCGGGCGACCATTGGTCACCCGCTATTGTAAAACATCTAAGGCAACACCGCACAAATAACGATTTTAATCTTTGCGCGAAATATACTGTGCCTGAAGGAAGTGCCCTTGTGGGACATGCTTTCCGTTATATTATATGGAAATTTCTTAACATACGTCAGTATGCCTGTGAAATTTTTATGCACTCTATCGAAAAATCTGACTGCGTATCTTCCACACAATCTTTGTGCTTTGTGCTGTATCGCCTTAAGATTTTGGAATTGCAGTCAAAAAAATAAATCGGAAAAGCAACTTTCCCGATTTATATTTTCATTGATTATGCTCTTTCTACCTTACCGGAACGAAGGCATCTTGAACAAGCGTAGATATGACAAGGGGTACCCTTAACAATAGCTTTAACACGCTTAACATTTGGTTTCCAAGTTCTGTTTGTTCTTCTGTGTGAATGAGATACCTTGATACCAAATGTAACACCCTTACCGCATATTTCACATTTTGCCATTGACTGCACCTCCCTTAATTTACTAATGAAAAAGTCAACAGTAATATTTTATCAGATTATCATAAAAAAATCAAGTCTTTTTTTAAAAAAAATCCAAAATAAAATCTTTGTTACAAAAAGGCAAGGCAAAACTTGATAATATTTTACAAATACACCGGAATGATTCGGAAATAATCATATATCATTTGAATATTTTCTTTAAAAATGTATTTATTGCAAAATTTTTGGAATATCTTTCAAATACTTATTCGGTTGACATATTTTTGTTATTATGATAAAATAAGATATGTTTTATAAAATGGAGGTTAATTAATGAAAAAATTAAACAGACTTATATCTGTTGCTGCTGTCATAGCATGTACAGCTGCTTTTTGCCGGTCTGACGGTTGGATAATGGAAACCGGCGCTGCAAGTACGCTTCAGTTTGATTATACAAAGATAGATGAAAATCCGCAGAACCAGTTTTATTATTCAGATCAGGACGAGTTTTATGTTGATGGAATAACTGTATACTATAACAATGAAGATGTTACATCGCAAGTAAGCTTTTCCTTCAGTACAACTCCTGAAACTACATATGACGGGAAAAATATCGATTACGTAATTCCGTTTACCGCAACATATAACGATATATCCGTTGACGGATGCTTTGATGCTAAAATTGGTTTGCGTGGTGATGCAAACTGTGACGGTAAGGTTACTCTGAATGATCTGGTTTTAATACAGAACGACCTTAAACAAAGCTATAATACGGGCAAATCAAGTCTTACAGCAAATGATAGCTTTGGTATTTTTCTTTCAAATGCAGACGGCAGACATGCGGATGGTGAAAACTCACCTTATGGTTCAAATCTTCTTAATGTAGGAGACGCTTTCTTTATCAGTAGCTATCTCAATGGCAAGGGAAAAGGAAGCATGTACAATAACATACTTTTAAATAATGCTATTAAGTTAACTAAAGGTGAAATTACAGTCTCCGATTGCAATGTAAAGGCAGGAGAAATTATTAATGTTCCTGTTTCACAGGTTACAGACGGTACTCTCGGTGCATTTGAAATAACATGTGAATGGGGAGATTCCGGTTTAATTCCACTTGGTGTTGTTTCACCTAATGCAAAGGCTTCTGTTTTTTCTGTAATTAAAAACGATTCAATGAAAATTTGGGGCTTTGGGAACAATGATGCGCTTAGCAACGGTGAGTTTGTATATCTTCAGTTTCAGGTTCCGAATTCTGCTGCAAAGGGTGAAAAGTACAGTATTAATATAAGCAATATTGATTATTTCGGTACAGGAGTGGATATTTCAGATTATGTAGTTCCAAACAGTGGAACAATAACCGTATCGGAAGAAAGTGAAAATCCTGATGCAGAGAATCTTTTACCGGTGACAGATGAAGCTGTTTCCTATGATTATGCTGTAAAAGCATGGGACGCTGTCGTTGAGTACGGTTCTACTGAAGCAACTGTACCGGTGATGCTGCTTTCGGGACTTGAAACAAACGGCCTTATATTAAAGGTTCAGTGTGATGCTCCGCTTTCGATAGATAAGCTTGAAAACGCCTTGATGATAACTGAATCATCTGATGGGGGATACACTGGAGTATATGAAAGCGATACAAATCTTCAGGTCGATTTTGAAACCCTTAACGTTAAAATTGCCGCCAATACCGCTCCGGGTACGTATCCTGTCAGGATAGCAGTTGAAAGTGTTAATGGTATGGAGGATGTGTCAGAACTCGTTGTTTTGAACGGTTCGGTAACCATTAAGGAAAAGTCAATTGTAAAGGGTGATGCGAACTGCGATAATGCTTTGACTGTAAGCGACGCTGCATACATTGCACGAACACTTGCAAAGCGTGAAACGATCGATATCGAATCAAATCCGGCCGCAGACTATAACGGTGACGGAAAGGTGACTGTTGCTGATGCAGCGGCAATTGCAAGATACCTTGCAAAACGAAAATAACCAATGTACAAACTGGTTTTTAAAGTTGAAAAATTAATTTACACGAAAATGAGTCTGAAGTTTTATCAGGCTCGTTTTTTTGAAAAAGTATTTAGCTTTCTAACTTTTTATGTACTTTCTTTGTATGTACAAAGAAAGTACCAAAGAAATACATAAACTTTTTTCTTTTCTTCGAAACAGAAAAAAGTTTAATCAAAAAAGAAAAAATTCTATCCGTCACCCTGCAAATTAAATAATAATGTTTCCTTGTACTTGGCAACTCCATAATTGCAAAATTAAAAGTCCATTTAAAGATGAAAGCAGCTAAGACGAACTTGCAAGCTTTCTCAAACTACAACTTAATTTGCGGGGAGAA
>SVNU01000161.1 GCA_015066715.1 Ruminococcus sp.
TTTAAGTATTATTTTCTTTGTTCAAACTTTCTTTTTATAAGAAAGTTTGTGCATTCTTTTGTTACTTTTCTTGTGCAAGCAAGAAAAGTAAGGAATATAAACAGAAAGATAAATATATATTTAGTTTCTCTACAAACTAAAGAGGATGATAAAATTCATCCTCTTATGTCAGACTATGTAATCCTTTGTTATTGCCATCCATTCTCTTACCCAGTAGGTCGGAATAAGAGGCAGCGTAACCGAATCATTTTTAGCGTTTACTGCTGAAACGGAAAAGCCGTACTTTTCGGCAGTTCTTCCTGCACGATACTGATGAAATCCGTCTGTAACAACAGCAATGTCCGTTATGTCATGCTTATGAAGAATATCTGCAGAAAACTTTATGTTTTCATAGGTGGTTTCGGACTTGTCCTCCATGATGATTCTGTCTGAATCTATGCCCTTGTTTACAAGATAACGCTTCATTGCGAGGGCTTCGGAAATCTTTTCATCGTCACCCTTTCCGCCTGACACAATGCATATGGCATCTTCCTTTTCAAGAAGAAACTCATAAGCGCTGTCAAGCCTTCTTGCAAGCATGCGGCTCGGTTTTTCGCCGTTTACCTTGCAACCCAGTACAACAACAGCCTGCGCATTGTCAGGGGATTTAAGCTGTGCATGTATCATAAATACGCTTAAAACCAGAACGTAAATAAATCCTGCAGCCACAAGGGCGGAAACGGAGATAAGTGCAATTTTACCACCGGTATGTGCATACAGACCACTGCAAAGCAATTTGAACCTGTCAAAGAAAAATGTTATGAGAATCAGAATTACAGACACCAGCATTCCAGCAATGTTGCCGGGGTTGAGTATTCCGGAAAAAACAGGAATGAGAAAGAGTAAGAACAGCAGTACCTCTGCTGTCAGACAAAGCGCTTTTACCATGTGTACTCCTTTCGTAACAACGGACATTCAAAAAAAGAATGCCCGTTATTCTTATACTGTGAAAAGTAAATCAATATATGTAGGAATCGGCCAGTGGCTTTCAGGAATATTCATTTCAAGCTCATCTGCCACTGCACGGAGGTTCTGCATATCCGCAAATACAACATCTCTGTAATATCTTGCAAGTGTTTCGGCAGTTTCCGTATGGTCCTTTGACGCAATTCTGTCAGCATCGAGGGTTTCAATTGCATTGTAAAGGGACGATGTAAGCATTGAAAGCTTGTTTGCGATTTTTTCTTCAAGAGTGCTGTCAAGTCCTGCATTTTTCTTTGAAATAACAGCGTCACATGCAAACTTGGTATACTCAAGTGCGGCAGGTGCAATCTGCTTTTTTGCCATATAGAGCATTGTGTTTGCCTCGATATTTAAGACCTTACTGTAATTTTCAAGGAGAATTTCCATTCTTGATGCAATTTCGGTTCTTGTGTAAACCTTGAACTTTTCAAACATTGCAACGTATTTATCATCTGTATAATGAGGAAGTGCGTCAACTGTTGAAACGTAATTCGGAAGCCCTCTTTTTTCAGCCTCTGCAAGCCACTCATCTGAATAGCCGTTACCATTGAAAATAACACGCTTATGATTTGTAATTGTTCTTTTGAGAAGTGCCTTGAGAGTCTTTTTGAAGTCATCGCCCTTTGCAACAGCGCTTTCAAGCTCATCCGCAAATTCACAGATAACCTGCGCAAAGCTTGTGTTCATGATAACGTTTGTACAGGATATTGAATCCGCAGAACCCAGCATTCTGAATTCAAATTTATTACCGGTGAATGCAAGAGGTGAGGTTCTGTTACGGTCGGTTGAATCCTTCGGGAAGTTCGGCAGAGCGTCAACACCGATTTCAAAAATGCTGTCAGCATTGTTGCCCTTTACAGATGTACCCGTTTCAATTGAATCAAGGATATTCTGAAGCTCGTCACCAAGGAATATTGAAATAACCGCCGGAGGAGCTTCGTTTGCACCGAGACGGTGGTCGTTTCCGGCAGATGCGGCGGAAATTCTCAGAAGCGGTGCATATTCGTCAACAGCCTTTATGAATGCGCAGAGGAAGGTTATAAACTGGAGATTCTTCATCGGTGTATCTCCCGGGTCAAGAAGATTCTGACCGTCATTTGAGGAGATTGACCAGTTGTTGTGCTTACCCGAACCGTTGACCCCTGCAAACGGCTTTTCGTGAAGAAGGCATACAAGTCCGTGCTTGCGTGCGATTTTCTTCATAAGCTCCATTGTAAGCTGATTGTGGTCAGCAGAAATATTTGATGTTGTAAACACAGGTGCAAGCTCATGCTGACCCGGTGCAACTTCGTTATGCTCGGTTTTTGCGTAAATTCCAAGCTTCCACAGCTCGCAGTCAAGCTCCTTCATAAAGTCGGAAACTCTCTGCTTGATATTTCCGAAATAATGGTCCTCAAGCTCCTGACCCTTTGGTGCCATAGCGCCGAAAAGGGTTCTGCCTGTAAGCATAAGGTCCTTTCTCAAATCATAGTATTTCTTGTCTATCAGGAAATATTCCTGTTCAGGACCGACAGTTGTTGTAACCCTTGTAGCAGCTGTGTTTCCGAAAAGACGGAGCATACGCAGCGTCTGTTCGTTCACAACCTCCATTGAGCGCAGAAGCGGAGTTTTTTTGTCAAGGATTTCTCCTGTGTAGGAACAGAATGCGGTAGGGATACAGAGTGTATCGTCCTTTACAAAAGCATTTGAGGTCGGGTCCCATGCTGTGTAGCCTCTTGCCTCGAATGTCGCACGAAGTCCGCCGGAAGGGAATGAAGAAGCGTCAGGCTCACCCTTTACAAGCTCCTTGCCTGAAAACTCAAGAATAACATTTCCTTCGTCAACCGGTGTCAGGAATGCATCATGCTTTTCGGCAGTGATGCCCGTCATCGGCTGGAACCAGTGGGTGTAGTGTGTCGCACCCTTTTCCACAGCCCAGTCCTTCATTGCATTTGCGACAACGTTCGCAACGTCATCCTCAAGTGCTGTTCCGAACTGCTTTGTACGCATTACCGATTTGTAGATATTCTTCGGAAGTCTGTCTCTCATTACCTTATCGCTGAAAACGTTGCATCCGAAATATTCTGCCGCAGTTTTAACCTCTGACATAAAGAAAAATCCTCCTTTATAAATAAAGACGCCCCGGCAAATGATTATAGCAAACCCTTACTGCCGAAACGCCATTGTTTCATAACATCCAATAATAATTAAATTTGTAGTTTTTATAATACACTATTTTTCAGGAAAAGTCAAGTGCCTGCATAATGATTTATTTAATAAGAACAGTTTTTTTTAAAATCATCGGAGATTTTTGCATGTGATTATACTTTATCATAATGGAAAAATGAATGTAAGCATAGGCATGACTTAATATTTTCAGTTCAAACTGTAAAAAGATAAATTTATGTTCTGTTGTATTTATTTTTATGATGTAGGGGCGGTCATTGACCGCCCGTTCAGATTATAGTTTATTTTGCGGGCTGATGTAGGCATCAGCCCCTACAAATCACAGGCACAGACAACAAAATGTTTATGCGGTAAATATAAATTCAGCTTTTCTATAATCCGAAGAAATAATTTTTCTCATTTTCACAAATTGATACAAAAGGAGTATTCTTCATAATTATTGGTATAATATTATTACAGCGGCTGCTGAAGAACCTTATTGGCAGATGCTTTTGATTATGCTGATGCAGCCCTGAAAAGGAGGTACTGATATGAAAAAATATGTATGCGATGCATGCGGATGGATTTATGATGAAGCTGTCGGCATGCCGGAAATCGGAATTGCTCCGGGAACAAAGTTTGAAGACCTGCCGGACGACTTTGAATGTCCATTATGCGCAGTGGGAAAAGATATGTTCAGCGAGGAGCAGTAAGACATAAAGCAGATTTTATACGCAGAATTTTATTACACATCTCCGGAATGCACACGCTTCCGGAGATGTGTTATTGAAGCAACCGGAGCGTATTTACATTAAAATCAGGCATGCATTTTTTTATTCCAACACGCTGTGACCCTAATGTATGTGTAATAGTTTCGTAGGCAGATAAATTTATATTTACCAGCGTGACGTGCCAGTGTTTCATCAAATCTTCGATTTGAATTGAAACACAAATACCATTTGGGTACTGGACCCATATTGCGGTTTATTTCACTTACAAATAAAAATAAACTC
>SVNU01000162.1 GCA_015066715.1 Ruminococcus sp.
TTTTCTTGCTTGCACAAGAAAAGTAACAAAAGAATGCATACACTTTTTTCTTTTCTCGAAAAGAAAAAAGTCAGCAAAAAAGAAAAAATTCCTTACATAAATTTGTTGCTTAAATAATAATGTTTCCTTGTACTTGGCAACTTCATAATTACAGAATTAAAAGTCCATTTATAGACGGTTGCAATTAAAATAGAATTTGTAAGTATGAAATTTTAAGCTTTCTCAAGCCATAGCTTAATTTGCGGGGAGAACTGCGCTTTATGCAGACTATCTGTAACAGTTTGCTTTTTATCGGGTATGGTAGTTCTTTTTGTGGGAAACAGTCTGAATTGTTTTGAAATTATGAAGTTTCATTTTTCTTTGTTCAAACTTTCTTTTTATAAGAAAGTTTGTGCATTTCTTTGTAACTTTCTTTGTGCAAGCAAAGAAAGTTAATAACAAGATTAGAACGCTAAATATAAATTTATAAGTGAAATAAACCGCAATGTGGGTCCAGTACCCAAATGGTATTTGTGTTTCAATTCAAATCCAAGATTTGATGAAACACTGGCACGTCACGCTGGTAAATATAAATTTACGCTTATTGCCTACATTTATTTTACAGATACTTATAACATAAGAGATATTGCTTTTTAAATCTTATTGTGTTATAATGAAAATGCAGATAAAATTTCTGTGAAAAATTATTTACAAGGAGATTGCTTTTTGAAGAAAACAATCAAATCGCTGGAGATTGTGGGCTGACCGGGAGGTTTGCGTAAATACAGTCTCACACAAACCTCCCAAAATTGCGGTCAACAATTATCAGGAGGAAAAATAATGAATGAAAATGACTATATAATTCGTTTGGAAAGAAAAGAAGAATACAGGAAAGTTGAAAACCTTGTAAGAGAAGCATTCTGGAATGTGTATCGTCCGGGATGTCTGGAGCATTACCTTTTAAATCAGCTAAGAAGCGACAGTGCATTTGTGCCGGAGCTTGATTTTGTTATGGAAAAGGATGGTCTGTTAATAGGGCAGAATATTTTCATGCGTACGGTTATCAAGGCGGATGATAGCAGAGATATTCCTATTATGACAATGGGACCTATCTGTATCGCACCTGAATTCAAAAGACAGGGATACGGGAAAATTCTGCTGGATTTCTCTCTTGAAAAAGCGGCAGAGCTTGGATGCGGTGCAGTTTGCTTTGAGGGTAACATAGATTTTTATGGAAAAAGTGGGTTTACCTATGCAAGCGAGTTTGGTATCCGTTATAACGATGTGCCGGAAGATGAGGATACGTCATTCTTTCTTTGCAAGGAACTTGTTCCGGATTTTCTCAATGGTGTGACAGGAAAGTATGTAACACCGCAGGGGTATTATGTCAGCGAAGAGCAGGCAGACGAATTTGATAAATTCTTTCCGTATAAGGAAAAACTGAAGCTTCCTGGACAACTTTTCTAAAACGAAAAAACAGGCAATGTGTCTTTACGGCACATTGTCTTTTATTTGAAAATAAAAAACTATGAGGTGAATTATGTTATCAATTATAGGTGCGTGTGCATTTTCCATAGTAATTGTATTGTCAATATTAATTATATGCGGAGTACCGTTAGGGGAACTGACTATGGGAGGACAATATAAAGTTTTCCCGAAAAAATTAAGAGCGTTGCTTTTTATTCAGCTTGTTTTACAGGTGTTTTTTGTAATTGTAATTCTTCAGATGGGTGGATTGATTCCGTTATGGTTTTCGGTGAAGGTGACAAAGATAATCGGAATTATAATGGCGGTATATCTTTCGTTGAATACTATTATGAATTTTATTTCAAAAAGCAAGAAAGAAAAATATATAATGACGCCTCTTTCATTAATTTCAGCTGCCTGCTTCTGGATAACAGCATTGCAGATATAGTTTTATCCACGAAGCGTAGGTTGTATATTGTCTGTTACAATGCTATACTTATATCATCAGGATAACAGGAGGAATAAAAAATGATAGATAATTATGTAACAGGAAGTACAATTAAATTTTTGCGTGAACAAAAAAATATGACACAGGCTGAACTGGCAAATAAAATTGGTGTCAGTCCCAAAACCGTATCGAAGTGGGAAACTGCAAAGGGATTGCCTGACATTTCACTGCTTGAATCGCTTGCAGGTGCTTTGTCTGTTTCGGTGATAGAGCTGATGTCGGGAAAGGCTGTGAATAATAAAAATGTTTCTGCAAATATGCTTCGTTCCAAGCTGTATGTTTGTCCGATTTGCGGTAATATTATGCATTCTTCCGGTGAAAGTATTATCAGTTGCTGCGGAATTAGTTTGTCACCGGCAGAGGCAGAACCAACAGATAATGCTCACAGAATTATTATTGAAAATATTGAAGATGAGTATTTTGTGTCTGTTAAACATGAAATGTCAAAAAATCATTATATTTCATTCCTTGCGTATGTTACATCCGATAGATTCCAGCTTGTGAAGCTTTATCCGGAAGGAAATGCAGAAAGCAGTTTTAAAATCAGCGGATCAGGTTATCTTTATTTATATTGTAATCATCACGGACTTATGAGGCAGAAAGTTTAAAGTTACATTGTGAATTTTGTGATAAAGGAGGATTTATATGAAACCGATGAAAAATGACTGGTATAACCATGTCGCAGATGTCTCCCGCCTCTTAGGCGGCGGGAGACATTCAGACTTTCAGTAGGAGAATAAATCTCCCACTGAAACCCTGAGGAGCAAAACTCCCTGCGACGGTTGCAATCGTCGCAACGTGATTAAGCGAGCTTATCACGTTTTGCTCCGATTTTAAAAAAATATGGACACTTGATATTCAGAATCAGTCATGGGTAGAGGATACGAAAAAACAGCTTGATT
Source organism: Ruminococcus sp. (assembly GCA_015066715.1). GTDB lineage: Bacteria > Bacillota > Clostridia > Oscillospirales > Ruminococcaceae > Porcipelethomonas. The sequence continues at coordinate 2,857 of SVNU01000162.1, forward strand.
TTCCTTATGGAGAACCTCTCAGCGAGCCTGTAATGAAAGAGGGCAATACCATAAGACTATATTCGCTTGATGAAGTGGAAAATATATTTTCAAAGCTTGGAATGTCTGTTTGCGAAAGCTATGCTGATTTCAGTGGGAAGCCTTTGTCTGATAATGATATTCAGCTTATGGTTTATTCCCAAAAGCTTTGATATCAGGCAAATCCTGCCGAACAATGCACAAAAAGACGGGCAGACTTATATATTTTGTGCTAAAATAATAACAGCTCAGGAGAAAGGATGTATACAAATGAACAGTTGGACTGAGGGAATACAAAATGCCATACAGTATATTGAGGATAATCTGACAGAGGAAATCAGCATAGATGAAATTGCTGCGAAATCATATGTTTCACCCTTTTATTTTCAGAAAATTTTTAATATTCTGTGCGGATTTACCGTAGGAGAATACATCAGAAACAGAAGGCTTACCCTTGCGGCTGAGGAATTGTCCGGAGCTGATGTGAAGGTTATTGATATAGCTATAAAATACGGTTATGAGTCACCTGACAGTTTTACCCGTGCATTTACAAAGTTTCATGGAATTTCTCCTTCTGCTGCTAAGGAAAAGGGTGCAGAAATAAAAAGCTTTGCACCATTACGAATTAAATTAACATTGGAAGGCGGTACAATTATGGAGTACAGAATTGTTGAAAAAGCGGCGTTTACTATTATGGGAAAATGCAGAAAATTCAGTATGGATACATCATATACTGAAATACCATTGTTCTGGCAGGAACATTATCAGAATGGTGGTGAAGAAATCATCAAAGGTATGTTTGGTGCCTGTGTTGATGTAAATGGAGAGGAACTGGACTATTTTATTGCGGATATGTATATTCCATGGAATAAAGTTCCTGATGACTGTAAAACAATAACATTTGAAGCAGGTACATGGGCAGTATTTACTTATAGTGGAGAGTGTCCGAAAGCACTTCAGGATGTAAATACAAAAATCTGGAGTGAATGGCTGCCGAACTGCAAGGAGTATGAGCTTGCAGGAAATTATAATCTGGAAGTTTATTTTGATATGGAACACGGAGAAATATGGGTTCCTGTCAGGAAAAAGTGATTTTATATAAATTTATATTTTAACACAGCAAAAATAGTCGAGAAAATTTTTCGCATTTACGGTAGAATATAACCATGTCGTAGATGTCCCCCGCCTCTTAGGCGGCGGGTTCCATTCAGACTTTCAGTAGGAGAATAAATCTCCCACTGAAACCCTGAGGAGCAAAACTCCCTGCGACGG
>SVNU01000163.1 GCA_015066715.1 Ruminococcus sp.
CTGTATACCTAAAGAAAAATCCGTAACACCATAATTGAGAAGCAAAATAAAATATATCTCGCCAAAGACTATAAAGCCAAGCAGAAGTCTCGGAATAAGCGGATACATTTCCTTGAAATAAATATTAAGTCGTCTGAGCATTTTTCTTTCCTATCCTTTCTCCGATAAGGACTTTGGTTTCAATTCCTTTTTCAGAATTTTCAAGTATATCGGCATCAATAGTCACGGTGCCTTTTTTTACCATAACAACGCAGGTTGAGCCTCCCATTTCAAAGTATCCCTTTTCTTCACCCTTGAAGAAACTTTCTGCGGAGTAATTTATTATTTTGCCTACAAGCAAGGCACCGATTTCAATTTGATAGCAAGTGCCGAAGTTTTCCGTTTCGATATACGAAACACTACGGAAGTTTTCTGAAAACACCTTATATTTTTTCGAAGAAATCGGACTCACGGTATGAAGCTTACCATTTATATATTTGCTTCGGATAAGCTTTCCGTCGTCGAAAAAGCAATATCTGTGGTAATCGTCAACCGTTAATCTGAAAACAAGACAATATCCACCATAAAAGTCCGTTGTCAAATCTTCGTCTATGATTTCCCTTGCAGTATAGATACTGTTTTTTATGGGAATTTTTCCGTCATCTGTAATTCTGTAGCAAAGAAGCTTGCTGTCTGCTACGGATATCAAATCATTTTTTTCGGCTGAAAAGACTCTTTTTCCGTCAGCAAGCTTTCTTGTGAAAAAATCGGAAAAGGAACTGTACTCCCTGTCCTCAAAATCACTCATAACAATTCCGTATTCTTTGACAAAGGGGGCAATTTTCTCTGTGGATTTTCTTGTGGAATTTCTTTTTGCATTGAGTCTTGAATAGCCTTTTCCTGCAATAAAAAGTCTTAGAATAATTCTTCCCAATATATTGCCGTACAGAAAATTAAGAGCTTTGCCACCATACTGTTTATCCTCATAAAAGGTTTTGTTTTTTCTGTCGTAAATCCTTGCCATATTATCCACCAACGAAAATTACTGCAACGGCAAGGGCTATTGCAAGAAGTCCGAGCAGCAGATATGCAATTCCCTTCGGTTTTGCTATTTTTATTTTAAGTATAAACAGAACAGCTGTGACAAAAAGACATACAGGCATTATTATTTCGGTAATGCTTAAAATGCTGCCTGCAATAAAAGCAGATACAACTATCAGAGACGCAAAGGTTACAGGTAATCCTGTATAGAATTTTGTTTCCGATGAAATGGAAGCAGAAACATTGAAAAAGCCCAGCCTTGTTATAGCTGCAAGCACATAAAACACACTGATTGCGATATGATACCAACTTGTGTTTCCCATAGCAAAGGAAATTACAACAGGAAAAACAGCAAAGCTTACCATATCGGTAAGGGAGTCTATCTGTATTCCGAATTCTTTTTCTTCTTCCGTTCTTTTACAGCGTCTTGCTATCATTCCGTCAAAGAGGTCTGCGACGCCGCATACAATAAGGCATAAGACAGCATATTTCATTTTTCCCGAAAGTGCCAATGCCATTCCGAGGACTGCAGCTGCTGCACCTATATATGTAAGTATTACCGATTTGTTATAGTATCCGAGAAACATTTTCAATTCTTTTCACCGCCAATTATTATTTCGCCCGTTTCGCCGTTTATTGTAATAGTTTCGCCATCCTTGATAAGCTTTGTTGCATTTTCGGTGCAGACAACGCAGGGAATGCCGTATTCTCTTGAAACTATTGCTGCGTGACATAGTATTCCGCCGTACTCCGTAACAATTCCGCCCAGCATAGCAAATTTACTTGTCCAGCCTGTATCGGTGAACTTAGTTATAAGGATGTCGCCCTCGCATAATCTGTCTGTTTCGTCAAGAGAGTGAATTACTCTTGCTGTTCCTGTTGCCTTGAAACAGGAACAGCCTATTCCGCATAACGCCTTACCTGCAACACTGCTTGATGTATTTGCAAATTTTGAGCCGATTTCGTTTTCACTTGTAAAATTTCTGAAAGAGGAATAGTATACCTTGTTTTTTTCTATTATTCTGACGAATTCTTCCTTTTTGATGTTATTATCAAGCAAGTTTCGTATATCTTCAATTTTTGCAAACCAGATGTCATTTTTATCTGAAATATAATTTTCATTGAACAGTATTTCAGCGAGCCTTAACGTATACGCTCTGATTATGCAGTAAAATCTTGTTGAAACATCTCTGAATTCTTCTCTCCACCAAAGAAGCTTTCGCATTTCAGCTACATTCTTTTCAAACTTTCTGTAAGCTGATGCAGAAAGTTTTTTCTTTACCTTTTCCATCTCTTTGCTGAAATCTTCACGCAGACGCAAAGAATCGGTTTCAGGTGAACATTCATCACCTAAAGCACAAGTTCTTTTTACATCATCTATTACCGTGATTATATCCTCATAAAAAGACGGATATGTAACATCAAGTTCCTTCTTGGAGTGATACCCGAATTTTTCTATATACTCCAGAACCTTTTCGCCACAAGGAACAGAGTTGGTTTTTCCGGCTATTTCAGAAGCAGGCGTGTCGCTCCAGAAAGCAAATGCAGCTTTGTCGCTTCTGATACTTCTGCTTATTTCCCACATATCATAAAAAGGGAGTAGATGTGAAATATTATCAAGACCGCCTATAAGGGTAAAATAACCGCCCTTTGTGGTGTGCTTCAGGATTTTATCTTTATACAATGACTGATGAATTGTGTTGATAAAAATCTGTCGGAAATATGTGCTTTCGCTGTTAAGGTAATCAGTGAAAACAAGCTTTTTCCATTTTGCTTTTATTTCGTCAGCCGAAAAAGGTTTGTCCTTATCTGCAAAATAATCGGAATAAATGTTTAAGAGTTCTGATTTGAATTTTTCGGCATTATCCTTGCGTTCCTTGACAATCTTTTTCTGCGCCAATGCCATTATGGCAATATCCACAAGAGTTTTAGGAGTAACTGATGTAGTAACGCCATCTCCATCATACGTTATTTTAACACCCAATTCACTGTCAAAATCTCTTTCCTTGTATCCAGGAACTTTAGCCATTGCCGATTTTACAACGCTTAAATTCCAATAAGGTCTTCCGTAGAACATATCTCCAAGCTTTTTTTCAAGCTCGGCAGGCTTCAAGATTTTAGATTCAATAAGGAATTTACGCAATTCACTTTCCCAGATATATTCATAAAGACTCCACATATACGGGGTACAAACGGTTGCTGAAACTCCGCCGTCCTTAAAGTCTGCGGTAGTCCATTGGTCTTTTATTTCACCGTAAAGAATTTTTGTTATTGCTCTTGCCTGAAGGATATAAAGAATTTCATTTTCATATGCAAATTCAATATCGCATGGGTAACCGAAAAACTGCTGAATACGAAGCGCTGTATCTGCAATTTCTTTTATTTTGTCGTCAGAAATAAGCTTTCCTGATGAAAGTGTAATTTCTTTATTCCACCAATTATAGGAATATCTTTCGGCTGCAACCTTTCCGCTTACAAGATTTTCGCCCTGACCTTTTGCTGCCTCAATAAAGATTTCTTTATCACAACCGCTTGTAGGATTTACCGTAAATGCGACTCCGCTTACCTCGGAATCAATCATTTCCTGAATAATAACTGACATTCCGATTTCATCGACAGACAATTCATTTGCCGCAATATAAGAAAGAACTGTTTCCGAATATGCCGAAAGATAGCATTTTATAATAGCTGCTGAAATTTCGTCAATACCTTTTGCGTTGATTACTGTATCGTACTGACCCGCAAAAGAAAATCCGCTTAAATCTTCTTTTATTCCGCTGCTTCTTACGGCGTATTTCTTTTGCATGTTTATTTTTTCTTCTATTTCTGATTTTACTTCATCATGTAATTTAAGCGAGGAATAAAGCTCTGAAATTTTATCGGAGGTTTCTTTTGCATTGCTTTTTGAAAGCACCTCCAAAAGCATATCAACCTCGTGCTTGTTATCATTTGCGGAAATAGTTTTCGTGAAAATATCGTTCCCGAGAACAATACCTGTCGGAACATTGAAGCCGTTACGTTTCATTA
>SVNU01000018.1 GCA_015066715.1 Ruminococcus sp.
CTCATACGGTGACTTTATCGCCCTTTCAGATACATGTGATGCATGTACAGCAAAGATGATTCAGCGTGAAGTTTCAGACGGTATCATTGCCCCTGGCTACACAGATGAAGCCCTTGAAATCTTGAAGTCAAAGAGAAAGGGTACATACAACATCATTCAGATTGACCCGAACTATGTTCCTGAAGAAATCGAAACAAAGCAGGTTTTCGGTATCACATTTGAACAGGGAAGAAACAATCTTAAAATCAACAACGAACTTCTTCAGAATGTTGTTACAGAAAACAAGAATATCCCTGATGACAAAAAGCGTGACCTTTTAATATCACTTATCACACTTAAATATACACAGTCAAACTCAGTATGCTATGTCAAGAACGGACAGGCTATCGGTATCGGTGCAGGTCAGCAGTCAAGAATTCACTGTACAAGACTTGCAGGTAACAAGGCTGATATCTGGTGGCTCAGACAGGCTCCGCAGGTACTTAACCTTAAGTTTGTTGATGACATCAGACGTGCAGACAGAGATAATGCTATTGACGTTTATATTTCAGATGAATACATGGACGTTTTAGCTGACGGTGCATGGGAAAAGATTTTCAAGGAAAAGCCTCCTGTATTCACAAAGGAAGAACAGAAGGAATGGCTCTCAAAGAATACAGACGTATGCCTTGGCTCAGACGCATTCTTCCCATTTGGTGACAATATCGAAAGAGCTAAGAAGAGCGGTGTTTCTTACATTGCTGAACCTGGCGGTTCAATCAGAGATGATAATGTTATCGAAACATGCAATAAGTATAACATGGCAATGGCATTTACAGGAATTCGTCTTTTCCATCACTAATTATAATATGAACAACGAATTATCTTCTGATATAAACTTTGAATATGCAGATGATGAGCAACTGGAATATATAAAATCACTCAATTTAAAAAGTATGTGTGGTGAAGAATTATTCTTTTATCCACGAATTGGAAATATGAGCATTTTATGTAATAAATCGGCTGATATATTTTTTATCAAAGTATCTATTAAAGATAGAGAAACTGATAAAAAATATCAAGAACGCTTATTGCAAAAGTATAAAAGACAATGTAATCATGCACGTTATATACAGGAATATATTTTATTAATCAATGATAAAATCATCAGAGTTTTTCTGTGTAAATCATCTTATGCAGATGGAGTATCAATCTTCCTTCTTGAAATAATAACATCTGATTTTAAAAAAGAAGATATTCCATATGTAAAAAATATTATTTCTAAGGCTATGTGGCGTGAAAATAGAGGTGTTCCGGAATATTCTTACACAGATACAGATTTAAAGTTAACTATATCATGATTTAAATAATAAAAAGTAAATTCATTAAAATGAAAATTTTTAAAAACATGGGTGAATTGCGAATGCAGTTAACTTTAAATTATGAGTTTACTTTGTATCAGTCAGACTTTGGCTTTTAATGGGAAACAGTCTGAGTTTATTGACGAAATTGAGTTTTATTTTTCTTTGGTTAAACTTTCTTTTTATAAGAAAGTTTAGGCATTCTTTTGTTACTTTTCTTGTGCACGCAAGAAAAGTAAAGAAAAATCTTTTAAGACTTTTAAAGGAGCTATTATGAATATACTTGTAGTAGGCGGAGGCGGCAGAGAACATGCTATTGTTATGAAGCTTGCCGAAAGCCCGAAGGTAGATAAATTATATTGCACACCAGGTAACGGTGGTATTGCAAAATATGCAGAGTGCTTTGACGTAAAGGCAACAGACATTGACGGTGTTGTTGCACTTGCGAAAGAAGTTTCTGCTGATATGGTAGTGGTTGCACCTGATGACCCGCTTGTACTTGGTATGGTTGACGCTCTTAACGAAAATGGTTTCAGAGCATTCGGCCCTGACAAGGCAGCCGCTATCATTGAGGGTAGTAAGGTTTTCTCAAAAAACCTTATGAAGCAGTACAATATTCCGACAGCAAAGTATGAGGTTTTCTCAGACGCTCAGAAGGCTATCGACTATATCAAGGCTGAAAATACATACCCGACAGTAGTAAAGGCTGATGGTCTTGCACTTGGTAAGGGTGTTATTATAGCACAGAACTTTGAAGAAGCTAAGGACGCTGTAACTTCAATTATGGAGGACAAAATTTTCGGACAGAGCGGTTCAAACATCGTTATCGAAGAATTTTTAACAGGCCCTGAGGTTTCAGTTCTCTGCTTCACAGACGGCAAGACAGTTTCTCCTATGGTTTCATCAATGGACCATAAAAGAGCACTTGATAATGACGAAGGTCTTAACACCGGCGGTATGGGCACTGTTGCGCCTAATCCATATTATACAGAAGCTGTTGCAAAGGAATGTATGGACACAATCTTCATTCCTACAATTGAGGCAATGGTTAAGGAAAACAGAAAATTCAAGGGTTGTCTGTACTTTGGTCTTATGCTGACACCAAACGGTCCTAAGGTTATCGAATACAACTGTCGTTTCGGTGACCCTGAAACACAGGTTGTACTTCCGCTTCTGAAAACTGACCTTGTTGATATTTTCGATGCAGTTATTGACGAAAAACTCGATTCACTTAACATTGAATGGGAAAAGGGTGCTGCTGCATGTATTATTCTTGCAAGCGGCGGGTATCCTAAGAAGTATGAAACAGGCAAGGAAATTTCAGGTCTTGATACTAAGGGACAGGCTGAAAATGTTCTTGTTTACCATGCAGGTACAAAGCTTGACGGTGAAAAGTTCCTTACATCAGGCGGCAGAGTTTTAGGTGTTACTGCAACTTCCGATAACCTTAAATCTGCTCTTGACAATGCATACAAATCTGTAGAAGCAATCGGCTTTGATAAGATGCATTTCAGAAAGGATATCGGACAGAAAGCCCTTGCTGTAAAATAAACTTGTTAAGCGGATTAATGGGGAATTTTATATTGTTTGCATGGCAGATATACTGCGTATAACACAGCGTACCTCCAGGCAGCGGAATGGAGAAAAATATGTTATTAGAAAAGTATTTACCCAGAACAGAATTTGAAAGCTATGAAGATTTCAAGGAAAATTACAAGGTAAATGTACCTGAAAACTTTAACTTTGGTTTTGACATAGTTGATGAATGGGCAAGACTTGAGCCAGAAAAAATGGCGCTTGTGTGGTGTAATGACCATAATGAGGAGCATAAGTTTACATTTACAGAGATTTCAAGGCTGTCAAACAAAGCTGCAAATTATTTTAAGGCTCGTGGTGTCAAAAAAGGGTCTGTTGTAATGATGATATTACGCAGAAGATGGGAATACTGGGTATGCGCAGCCGCTCTTAACAAAATAGGTGCAGTAATTATTCCTGCAACGCTTCTGCTCAGCAAAAAAGATATTGTTTACAGAGGTAATGCAGCAGAAATCACAGGTATTGTATGCATAAACGATGATTATGTTGTAGATCAGGTTGAACAGGCTGCACCTGATATTGCAACCCTTAAATTTAAAACTGTTGTTGCAGACAAGCGTGACGGATGGGATTTCTTTGAGGACGAGATTGCAAAGTATCCTGATACATTTGAAAGACCAACAGGCGAAGATGCAAACAAATGGAATGATATAATGCTTGTTTATTTTACTTCCGGTACAACAGGTATGCCTAAAATGGTGCAGCATAACTTTGCACATCCGCTGGGGCATATTGTAACGGCAAAATACTGGCAGCAGGTACAGGAAAACAAGCTTCATATGAGTGTTTCCGATTCAGGCTGGGCAAAGTTCGGATGGGGTAAAATTTACGGACAGTGGATTTGCGGTGCGACAATTTTTGCATATGATATGGATAAATTTGTTCCGCTTAATCTCCTGAAAAAGATTACAGAGTATAAGGTTACAACATTCTGCGCACCTCCTACTATGTTCAGATTCATGCTTCAGGAGGATGTTGAAAAGTTTGACCTTTCATGTGTAAAGACATGCTGTATTGCAGGTGAACCGCTTAATCCGCAGGTTTTCAATGACTGGTATAAGCTCACCGGCTTAAAGCTTCGTGAGGGCTTCGGACAGTCAGAGGGAACTGTATTAATTGCAAACTTCAAATGGCTTGAGCCGTCAGCAGGCTCAACAGGTAAGCCTGCTCCGCTTTATGATATAAAGGTTATTAACGAAAACGGTGAGGAATGTAAGCCGGGTGAAGAAGGTACTATCATTGTAAATGATGTTAAGTCCAATCCTCCTGTAGGACTTTTCACAGGTTATTACCATAACCCTGAAATGACTCAGGAAATTCTCGGTGGTGCTTATTATGATACGGGTGACGTTGCTGTTGTGGATGAAGACGGTAATTACTGGTTCATGGGCAGAAATGATGATGTAATCAAATGTTCCGGATATCGTATCGGACCTTTTGAAGTTGAAAGCGCAGTGCTTGAGCATCCGGCAGTTGTTGAATGTGCTATTACAGGTGCACCTGATCCGATAAGAGGTCAGGTTGTAAAGGCAACTGTTGTTCTTGCAAAGGGTTATTCACCAAGTGATGAACTTACTAAGGAAATTCAGGAACATGTAAAGCATGTTACTGCTCCTTATAAATATCCACGTATTGTTGAGTATGTTGATGAGCTTCCTAAGACATTCAGCGGAAAAATAAAGCGTAAGGAAATTCACATGAACGATATGGCGAAAGCTGATAAAACAAAAAATTAATTTTACTACCCGGAGGAAATTATGAATGAACGTTTGCCTTTTCTTCAGCAAAAGACATCCAGACTTACAGTTTCTCCGGGTGTTTATCTGATGAAAAACAAGGATAACAATATTATATATATAGGTAAAGCGAAAAATTTAAAAAAGCGTGTTACAAGTTATTTCAGGAATAATCCGAATCATACACCAAAGGTTCATAAAATGGTTGAAAATGTGTATGATTATGATTTTATTGTTACCGACAGTGAATCGGAAGCTCTTATTCTTGAATGCAGTCTTATTAAACAGCATAGGCCAAAATATAACATACTTCTGAAGGATGACAAGGGATACTTTTATATAAAAATATCCAAGGAAGCATATCCGAGAGTTACATTTGAAAAAAATACCTTGTCAAAAGGTGAATATTTCGGCCCTTATATGAGTGCATTTACCGCCAGCCAGACTGTTGATGAAATAAACAAGCTTTTTAAACTGCCTACCTGTAAATACAATTTTGAGAATAAAAGAAATAATATACGTCCATGTCTTAATTTTCATATAAACCAGTGTATCGGACTTTGTCAGAATGATATTTCGCAGCAGGAATATACTGAAATAATATCGCAGGTAAGGGATTATATAAATAACGGCAGTGAAATTTCTGTTAAAAGCCTTGAAGAACAGATGCTCAGGGCTTCGGAAAATCTTGATTTTGAAAAGGCAGCAAGAATACGTGACAGAATCAGAGCAATTTCAAAAGCAGGTGAAAAACAGAAAATTTTTGATGACGATTTAAAAAGTGCCGATTTTGTTGCTTCATCGGTAAGCGCCGGAGGAGCATGTATATCTGTATTAAAATATCGGAATGGCAGGCTTTTTGACAAGCAGATTTTTCCCTTTAAAGAAAATGAGTATGATGAGAATCTGACGGAAAATTTTCTGAGTATGTATTATCTTTCTCAGGAGGATGTTCCGAAAAATATTATAGTGGATGAAAAGCAGGAAAATGCTTTACTTCTTAAAACGGTCATCTCTGAAAAATGCAGACATAGTGTTAAATTTACCTTTCCGCAGAAAGGGAATCTGCTTAAATATGTTATACTTTCAAAAGCCAATGCAGATGAGTACTTATCAATTAATAATAACCGTACAGCAAAGGAAATAGCGGCAGTTGAAGAACTCGGGAAAATTCTCGGACTTTCAAAGCCGCCTGAATATATAGAATCATATGATATATCCAATCTTTCATCGTCGGCAATAGTTGCCGGAATGATTGTTTTTAAAAACGGACGCCCCTATAAGAAAGCATATAAGCGTTTTTCAATAAAAGATTCAATGATTCAGAATGACTATGCCTGCATGCAGGAAGTACTTGAAAGACGTTTTAATGAGTATTTCAACGGCTCTGATGAGGGATTTAAAACAAAGCCGGATCTTATACTGCTTGACGGCGGAAAAGGGCATGTAGCGGCTGTTATGAAGGTTATGCGGCATTTTAATATGGATATACCGGTATATGGGCTTGTTAAGGATAATAAGCACAGAACCCGTGCAATTGCAACAAACGGCGGTGAAATATCCGTTTCCAAAAAATCACAGGCATTTATTCTTATGACCAAGATACAGGATGAGGTTCACAGATTTGCCATATCCTATATGAAATCAAAACACACAAAAAAAAGCTTCAGCTTTGAGCTTACAAAAGTGAAGGGAATAGGCGAAAAAAAAGCACAGAAGCTTATTGTTGAATATAAGACAATGGAGGCATTGAAATCTGCATCGCCGGAGGAACTTGCGAAAAAAGCAGGTGTAAATATTGAAACTGCTATGAATTTATATGAATTGATTCAAAGCATGTAGAGGTGAAAATTATGAGAGTTATTACAGGAATTGCAAAGGGAATGAGACTTGATACCCTTGAGGGATTTGATATTCGTCCGACAACAGATAAAGTCAAGGAAGCAATTTTTTCTTCAATTCAGTTTGATTTGTTTGATTCTGAAGTACTTGATTTATTTGCGGGTACAGGTCAGCTTGGAATTGAAGCAATAAGCAGGGGAGCAAGGTCGGCAGTTTTTATTGATAATTCAAGGAAATCACTTGAGGTTATTAAAAAGAACCTTGAGAAAACACAATTTACTTCAAAAGCTACTGTAATTAACATGAATGGCGCAGATTTTATCAGTACTACTGAAAAAAAATTCGATTTTATTTTCCTTGACCCACCATATAATAAAGGAATTTTAAGCGAAATTCTGCCCAATTTGTCCAATATTTTGGCTGAAAATGGCATTATTATATGCGAATATGAGAAAAATCTTGAATTACCGGAAGAAATTCACGGTTTGATGTTGAATAAAGTGCAAAAATATGGTAAAATAAAAGTGTCAATGTACCGCAAAAAAGGAAAGGATGAATAATTTGAGGCGTATTGCTGTTTGTCCGGGCAGTTTTGACCCAATAACGTATGGTCATCTGGATATAATTAAAAGAGCTTCAAAGTTATTTGATGAAGTAGTTGTTTTGATTTCTGTTAATGCGGCAAAATCTCCAAGCTTTACAGAGACAGAACGCCTGATGATGATTCGTGAGAATACCAAGGACTATGAAAACGTTGTTATTGATGTTCTTGATGGTTTGCTTGCGGATTATGTTCAGAAAATCGGTGCAGTTGCTATTGTAAAGGGCTTACGTGCTGTCAGTGACTTTGAGTATGAATTTCAGATGGCACTTGCCAATAAGCAGCTTTATAACAATGCCGAAACAGTATTTCTGACTACTTCTTCGGAAAATATGTACCTTAGCTCCAGTATGGTTAAGCAAATTGCTTTTTTTGGCGGTGACATAAGTCATTTTGTTCCTGAAAATGTTCTTGATTTTATTAAGAAACGACTTGTAAAGGAATAGTTTTTATTTTTGAATTCTATGTGTGAATTATATAAACAGTGGTAAAAGGAGATATTTATGAATAATAAGGTGGACGAAATTCTTGATGAACTTGATGAGGTTCTTGATAAAGCTAAACCGGTTCCATTTGGCGGTGGAAGATTTTTAACAGATGCAGACAGGTTAAGAGAACTTGTTAATGATGTAAGACTTAATATGCCATATGAAATCAAAGAAGCAAGACTTGTTGCATTTGATAGAGAACGTATATTAAATGAAGCAAAGGCTAAAGCCGAATCAATAATCAGTCAGGCTGAAAAGAGAGCTGCTGCTATTGTTTCACAAAGCGAAATTGTGAAGGAATCTAAAAAAATGGCGATTGATGTTCTTAAAAAAGCTCAGAATAATGCCAATGAAGTTAAAAGAGCGGCAAATGAATATGTTGATGGTTTAATGAACAACACTGAAAAGTATATGAATGCTGCGCTTCAGGATGTAAGAAAACAGAAGCAGTTTATCAGAGAAAACAGAAAATAAAAAAACAGTAGTTTTTAAACTACTGTTAAAAGAGGGAATAGTTTTAAACTATTCCCTTATTTTTTAAATAAAACCGCCTTGCCGTCATATAGCGAATAAAACCAAGCTGTTAAGCAAGGTGGGTATTCTCCTGAAAGTCTCACGCTCCCTTCGTCCACAATAAACATGTGGGAGGTCTGCAATCCCCAGTTCAGAGCCGAATTCCCTTTAAATGAGTGTTGGATTATAAAAACTATACTGACACGTACAAGGCAGAGTATTTACTTTCAAGTATATTATACCATATTACAACAAAAAAATCAATAGTAAATTTTTTTGAATTTTCAAACAAACTAAATTTGAAAACGGGCTACATTTTATCAGTGACAGCAATCACAATTTTCGTCATGACATTCATGCTCATCATCTTCTTCAAAGATTCTTTCCATGAAAATTTCTGCAATTCTGTCAAGTTCCTCTTCATCATCAATGGAATTCAGATACTCATCAGGATCATTATCGTCTCTTTTGAGAATTACAAAATAATCTTCCTCGTCATTGTTCTCGTTTTGCTGAGGTATAAGCGCAAAGTATGTAATGTCGTCTTCTTTGAAGACATCGCATAACTCAAATGTCTGTTCATTACCTTCTTCATCTTCAAGTGTAAATAAATCAGGTTCAAATTCACGTAATTCTGACATAAAATTACCTCCTTAAAAATATAAATCAGAAACCTAACAAAACAATTATACTACAAATGAATCCTAAAGTCAATAGTAATATTATATGAACATATTAGATATATTTGTGCATGTTTTTGGAAGAAAACTATTGACAATTAACAATATATATGATATTATATATACAACAAAGAAAACCAAATAAAAATAAGCAACAGACAAATCCAAAGTTTTAAAATACAATAAAAAATCAGTTTTTGAATTTAATCTCAGGAGAGTTTATTTGTTTTCTTTAACGATGGTATTTCCGTAAGGCAGAATTGAAGATATGGGAATCTTTTTACGGAAGTAAATTTATATCAAGAGGAGGTATGTTACCAATGGAATCTAATGAAGAACAGCAGCAGCAAGCCATGAACGGTGACTTATCTTTCGGAAGTTGTTTCAATTGCATTGAAGGGAATATTTGAAAAAAGAATTTCAAGTTCCGATAAGTAATAATAAAAATCTTTGAGATGATGAATGAAAGCATTAAGTTGTAAGTTGCAGTAAATCGTTGATGTTTCGGTCATGGTTTACATTTTGTTCAAGATTTTTTCTTGAGATTTAAGACTTAATGTCTGTATATATAAATAAAATTGAAAAAGGTGGTACCGGTGCAGTAAATTCCTTACTTTAAATATAAATTACAAGTTTGGGTGATGCTAATGAAATTTAGGTATAACGATAAAACTACATAAACGAAAGGATGTGTTACCGCCAGAAAGTTAATTAAACGTTAAAAATTATCAAACTAACAGGGTGGTTACAATGTACTGATTATATATAGGTTATATTAACCTCCGGTATTGAATATAATTTAAAGGAGAGAGCATTTAATTGTTCTCTCTTTTTTCATTTGTGCAATAATCAACTGAAGCGGCAGGGAACACCTGCCGCCTTATATTTTATATGTATATTGCTAACAAACTGCTAACAATATATTTTTACAGCTTTTTAATATATGTCTGAATTTCAGAAACCATTAATCAAGAAAATCCTTGACTTTTTTGCTTCTGCTTGGATGTCTGAGTTTTCTTAATGCTTTGGCTTCGATCTGTCTTATTCTTTCACGAGTTACTTCGAATTCTTTACCTACTTCTTCAAGTGTTCTTGAACGTCCGTCTTCAAGTCCGAAACGAAGCTTTAGTACTTTTGCTTCACGTTCTGTAAGTGTTGAAAGTACTTCATTTATCTGTTCCTTTAAAAGCATGTGTGAGGCTGCTTCAGCCGGTGCAGGTGCTTCATCATCCGGTATAAAATCGCCGAGATGACTGTCTTCTTCCTCACCGATAGGTGTTTCAAGTGAAACCGGATCCTGTGCGATTCTCATTATTTCACGAACACGCTCAACAGGCATATCCAGTCTTTTGGCAATTTCATCTGCTGATGGGTCATGACCATTTTCATGTAGCAACTGACTTGAAATTTTCTTTACTTTAGTTATAGTTTCAACCATATGCACCGGAATTCTGATTGTTCTTGCCTGGTCAGCTATAGCTCTTGTTATAGCCTGACGAATCCACCATGTAGCATAAGTTGAGAATTTGAAACCTTTTGTATAGTCGAATTTTTCAACTGCTTTGATCAAGCCAAGATTGCCTTCCTGAATCAGATCAAGGAACTGCATTCCTCTACCAACATATCTTTTGGCAATGCTTACTACAAGTCTTAAATTAGCTTCGGAAAGACGTCTTTTTGCGTAGCTGTCACCCTGAGCCATTCTGTGGGCAAGTTCAATTTCTTCTTCAGCAGTAAGAAGCGGAACTCGGCCGATTTCCTTCAGGTAAATTTTTACAGGGTCGTCAATAGAAATGCCTTCTGTTGAAAGTGCCATTTCAAGGTCATCGGTCAGTCCGGAGTCAAGACCGATTTTCAGGTCCGCATCGGTAGTATAATCGTCAACAATTTCAATATTGAAGCTTGCGCAGTTATCGTAGAATGTGTCCATTTGCGACACATCGAAGTCAAGTTCTTCAAGTGCATCGGTAATTTCCTTGGTTGTAAGCTTACCGGTAGCCTTGCCTTTTTCCATAAGAGTTTCAATAGTATGTTTTTTTTCAGACATATTTAACGCTCCGTTTCTCAGCATATCTATGCTGTTTTATTTTCTTTTTTTGGCTTTTATAATATTAATCAGATCATCATCGGAAGTAATTTGATCAGGACGATTATTTTTAGCTATTAAAATTTCCATGTAATCCTTGAGATTTTGTTCCGTTAAAATGATTTCTCTGTTTTTCACTTCTATTCCCGTTATTTTTCCCATTTCTTCGTCATTAAATTCATTAGCAAAGATTGACATACTGAAATTGACATTTTCTTTCATTTTACTGCAAAAAACTTCATAAACCCTTTTGTGAAATTCTGTTACAAAAAAATCAGGTGTAATGCTTTTGGAAACATATTCGGTTTTATCGGGATATCTGAACAGATATGAAAGTATACCTTCCTCTGCTTTGACTTCTTTTGGGAATCTGACAGCTTCCGGTATAATCGGGTCTGTAAAATTTGATTTTGAACGTATTGCCTGCCATTCTTTCTTTTTGTCGGTATTGATTTTGCGCTTTATTTCGCTGTCAATCTGCGAACGAAGAATGTCAGCGTTTATTTCATTTTCTCTTGCAACCTTTGAGATGTATACATCTCTTTCAAGTCTGTTTGAAATAGCTGACAATACCTTTACAGCATTTTTCAAAAAAGCAACCTTATCAGTTTCTGTATTAAGGTCTAATCCGTATTTGCATTTTTCAAGCTCAAAATTAATTGCTCCATCGGAATTGTCAATCAGCATTTTAAATCTTTGGGCTCCGAATTTTTTTATATATTCATCCGGATCCTTTGCATTTTCTATTTTAATAATTCGTGTATTGATTCCGACTTCTCCAAGTAAGTTGATAGCTCGTGCAGTGGCTTTCTGACCTGCATCGTCACTATCGTATGAAATAACCACTTCATCAGCATACTGTTTGAGTAATCGTGCCTGTTCTGGCGTCAGCGCTGTTCCAAGTGTTGCAACAACATTCTCAAATCCGGCCTGATTAATAGCTATTACATCCATATATCCTTCAGCAAGAATAATTTTTTTAACAGGAGAATTTTTTGCAAAATTCATAGAAAAAAGATTACGGCTTTTTTTAAACACCGGAGTATCTCCGGTATTAAGATATTTTGGTATTCCGTCACCAAGAGCTCTGCCACCGAACGCAATAATATTGCCTCGTAAGTCTATAATCGGAAAAATTACTCTTTCACGGAATGTATCAAAAATATGTTTATTATTTTTGCTAATTGTTCGTACATTTGCAGCAATCATTTCATTTTCGGTATATCCAAGTGATGAAAGATGCTTGCTTAAACCGTCCCAGCTTGCCGGGGCATACCCCAGCCCATATTTTTTTATTGTTTCCGGTTTAAGCTTTCTGTCGAAGAAATATTTAAGACCTCTCTTGTCATTTCCTGATACAAGCTGTCGATAATAATAATTGGCGGTTTCACGATTAATTTCAAGTATTCTTTTTTTTAGTTCGGCTGTTTTATCATAGCCTTTGCTTTCGGGCATTTCAAGACCGCCCCTTTGAGCAAGAAGCTTTACAGCTTCAACATAATCAAGATTTTCGATACGTTTTGTAAATGTAATTACGTCACCGCCAGCACCGCAGCCAAAGCAGTAAAAGCTTTGTGTATCGGTGTAGATATGGAATGAAGGCGTTTTTTCGGAATGAAAAGGACAAAGTCCTACAAAATCCTTTCCACGTTTTATTAAATTGATATATCTTCCTATTGTTGAATCAATTGAATTGGTTGATTTCAGCTGGTAGATAAATTCTTCGGGTAACTGCATTTTATTCTCCCTTACCGCTTTTTATGGTCTTATGGTCATTTCCATGAACGCGGTACAAAAAGGTCGGTATATAGATCAATGGCATATCCATCGCTCATTCCTGAAATATAATCACATACCGCTCTGTCAACATCAAATTTGGCTGATATTCTTTTGTATTCATCCGGCATTTTTTCAGGATACTTTTTATAATATGCATACAACTGCTCTACAAGATTTTTAGCTTTTTTTTCTTCTGCTTTTGCGGTTGGATTAGTATATACATAAGAGAACATAAAGCTTCTGAGTTCATCATGAGCTGCTTTTATGTCTTTGGTCATTCTTATTTCGTCAGCACCATTTTGTATAATTGATGTAACAAGTGTTGTTATTCTCTGAGATTTTGTTTTTCCAAGAATCTCGACAGGCTTTTCAGGCAATTCAGAAGGATTCAATATTCCCGCCCTGATTGCATCCTCAATGTCATGATTTATATATGCAATTTTATCCGAAAGCCGTACAACATTTCCTTCAGCAGTTGCCGCAAACTGATTTGTATGGCATGCGATGCCATTTTTTACTTCATATGTAAGATTCAGTCCACGACCTTTTTTTTCAATATAATCCACAACCCTGACGCTCTGAAGATAGTGCTTGTAACCATGAGGACATATTTCATCTAAGATTGCTTCGCCGGAATGTCCGAAAGGAGAGTGCCCCAAATCATGTCCTAGAGCAATTGCTTCGGTTAAGTCTTCGTTTAACCTTAATGCCCTTGCAATTGTTCTTGCAATCTGGGCAACTTCAAGGGTATGCGTCAGACGTGTACGATAGTGATCTCCTACAGGCGATAAAAAAACCTGAGTTTTTCTTTTAAGACGTCTGAATGAATTACAATGAAGAATTCTGTCTTTGTCACGTTGAAATTCAGTTCTCAGTGGGCATTTTTGTTCATATACATTTCTCTTGCCATGACCTGACGAAGTACACGCATATTTACTAAGCGTACTCAATTCGAGAATTTCAGTTTGTTCTCTTACTGTCATCGACTTATTCCTCCGTTATATTCTCTTCAAAAGAATCGTAAAATGTACATAAATATACATTATTTATTATATCACAAAAAAATATTAATTTCAATAGTTTTTTATAAAAATATATTTTAAGTTGATTGATAACAAAAAATATGATATAATTTTCAAAGAAGCTACAATATTAAATGAAATTTATATGGAGAATAAATATGCCTGTAATTATTAATCAAATAAGCGGAAGGCTTGATGAAAGCGAAGAATCTGTTATTGAAAAAGCCATAAGAGTAGTGGGCTTGAAAATGAATGATGTGGTGAAGTCGGGAATAAACAAGGTTTCGCTTGATGCAAGAAAGCGAAACAACATTCATTTTGTGTATTCGGTTTATGTTGAAGTTGGTGACAAAAAAACGGAAAATAAACTCCTGAGCAACAAGCAGTGCAGGCTTGTTACAGATAGTAAAATAAATCCTGTTTTTTCTGGTGAGCAAAAAAACGGGGAAATTGTTATTGCAGGCTTCGGACCTGCCGGAATGTTCTGTGGTCTTGTTCTTGCCGAATATGGTTACAGACCGATTATACTTGAAAGAGGCAGTGATGTAGATACACGAATCAAGGATGTAACTGATTACTGGTCAGGTGGCAGACTTAATGTTGACTCTAACGTTCAGTTTGGCGAAGGGGGAGCGGGAACATTTTCCGATGGAAAGCTTACAACACGTATAAACGACCCTCTTTGCAGATATGTCCTTGAAAAGTTTCACGAATTTGGTGCTCCGGAAGAAATACTTGTAAAAGCCAAGCCGCATATAGGTACTGATAATTTAAGAAAGATTGTAAAGGCGATAAGATGTAGAATAACAGAGCTTGGTGGTAAGGTTATATTTAATTCAAAGCTTGATGATTTTGTTTTGAAAGACAACAGAATAACATCTGTTATTTATAATAAGTCCGAACAGATAGACGCTGATGCTGTTGTTCTTGCAATTGGTCATTCTGCAAGGGATACATTTGAAATGCTTATGAATAAGCAGATATTCATGCAGCCAAAACCTTTTTCGGTGGGTGTTCGCATTGAACATAAACAAACGGCAGTAAATGAAAGTCTGTACGGAGAATATTCGGGTAATCCTCTTTTGCCGGTCGGTGAGTATCAGCTGTCTCACAGAAACAGTGAAGGCAGGGGAGTATATACTTTTTGCATGTGTCCGGGAGGGCATGTTGTTCCGGCAGCAAGCGAAGAAAATACAGTTGTTACAAACGGAATGAGTAACTTTTCCCGTGATGGTGAGAATGCAAATGCAGCAGTTGTTGTGTCTGTTTCGGAAAAAGATTATGGTAGCGGAGTTCTTGATGGGGTTGAATTTGCAAGAATGATTGAGAAAAATGCATACCTGACAGCAAATGGCAGAAAAACTGCTCCTGCAACAACTGTCAGAGGCTTTATGAATGGAGAACCGTCATTAAAATCCAATATTGTTTCAACCTATGACAGAGGATTGCACAAATGTGATTTTGATAAAATCTTTCCGGATTTCGTGACAGATATGCTGAAAACAGGGATTGCTTCTTTTTCGAGGAAAATGAAATGCTTTTCAGACGGAGAAGCACTTCTCACAGCACCGGAAACAAGAACATCGTCACCGGTACGCATAACACGAAATGAAAGCATGAATTCTGTTTCGGTGGAAAATCTGTTTCCTTGCGGCGAAGGAGCAGGGTATGCAGGCGGAATAATGTCTGCGGCTGTTGACGGAGTTAAAACTGCACTTGCTATAATGAGTAAATTTGGCAGATAGAGATATTGACGAAATTATATAAAAATGTTATAATAACATAATAGTAATTTGAATTATGATGGTATAGCAATACACATGAAAAATCTTTCTGAATGGAGGAATATAATAATTGAAGGTAAGTATTATACAGCATACCCCTGAACCTGAAAAGCTGATTGCTGCTGCTGCAAAGCTTTGCTATTCAGAAAGCGGCTGTGAAAATATTATGGGGGATCTTGATGAAGAAAAAACAAAAAGCTTTGTCAGGATGCTCGCAGAGCTTGGGCACGAAAGTCCGATTGAACATGTATCCTTTACATTTGCTATAGAGGGAGTATCACGTTCATTGCTTGCTCAGATTACACGGCACAGACATGCATCATTTTCAGTTCAGAGTCAGAGATATGTCAAGCAGAACAATTTTGTATATATAACACCGCCTGCTATCTCCTCTGACAAAACTATAAATGATATATATGTAAAAACTATGAATGATTCTTTTGCAAGCTATAACCTGATTGCCGATATGCTTGAGCAAAAGTATAGATATGAATTTTTAGAATCAGGTATGACAGAAAAACAGGCACGTTCAAAAGCCGAGAAAAAGGCAATCGAGGATGCAAGATTTGTTTTGCCAAATGCCTGTGAAACAAAAATGGTTATGACAATGAATGCGAGAAGTCTGTATAACTTTTTTGCATTGAGATGCTGTAACAGGGCACAATGGGAAATAAGAGAGCTTGCTACCGAAATGTACAAGCTGTGTTATGCTATTGCGCCAACATTGTTTTCAGCTGCCGGTCCGTCATGCTGTAATGGTAATTGTGCAGAAGGTAAAATGACATGTGGGCAGATTGAAAGTGTCAGAAGTAAATTTAAAAAAATCAAAGAAAGCAACGAAAATGGATAAGGGTAAATTAATTGTTATTGACGGACTAGACGGAAGCGGTAAGTCAACTCAGCTTGATATTGCAAAAAAACGTCTGACAGAGCTGGGATATAAAGTGAAAACTATAAGCTTTCCGGATTATGACAGTCCTTCGTCATCACTTGTAAAAATGTATCTTGGCGGTGAATTTTCTGAAAGTCCGGATGATGTAAATGCATATGCTGCTTCAAGCTTTTATGCCGTTGACAGATATGCAAGTTATATGATGCATTGGAAGGATGATTATGAAAAGGGGTATATTATTCTTGCAGCAAGGTATGTAAGCTCAAACGCACTTCATCAGATGTCAAAGCTTTGCCCAGAAAAATGGGATGAATATCTGGATTGGCTTTATGATTATGAATACAATAAGCTTGGAATACCTAAAGCGGATGCAGTAATTTTTCTTGATATGCCTGTTGATGTATCACAGAAGCTTCTTTCTAAAAGATATGCCGGTGATGATAACAAAAAGGATATTCATGAATCTGACATAAACTATCTTGCAAGATGCCGTAATTCTGCTCTTTATGCTTCAGAAAAGCTTAAATGGAGCATAATTGAATGCAGCAATAATGGTGATTCCAGAAGCATTGAAGAAATATCTGATGATATTATAAATGTTATTGAAAGAATAATTACTAATCAGGCGTAGTGTTCCTGATATTAAGAATGGAGTATTTTATGATTTATGTTTTTTTAGCTGAAGGCTTTGAAGAGGTTGAAGCACTTACGCCTGTTGATATGCTCAGAAGATGTGAGCTTAATGTTATAACGGTGGGTGTTGGCGGACAGGCAGTTATGGGATCTCATAATATTCCTGTACTTGCCAATATAACAGACTCGGAAATAGTTCTTGATGACAGGATTGATATGATTGTACTTCCGGGTGGAATGCCGGGAACACTTAACCTTGAAAAGAATCCGAATGTTCAGGCTGCAATTGATTTTTGTATAAAAAACAACAAGTATATCGGTGCAATATGTGCTGCTCCTTCACTTCTTGGTCACAAGGGCTTACTTGATGGAAAAAAGGCAACTTGCTATACCGGTTTTGAAACTCAGCTTGGTAATGCAACTACATGTGATGTTCCTGTTTGTACTGACGGAAATATTATTACATCAAGGGGAGCAGGAACAGCTATGGAATTTTCATTTGAACTTGTTAAGGTGCTTACATCAGAGGAGCGCAGTGAAAAATTAAAGAAAACGGTACTTTACAGAGATGAATGATAAAATAAAGCGGGAATTAAGAATAAAAACCAAAAATGAGAGACGCTGTATTTCGAAAAATGAAAAAGATCAGCTCGATAAGGCTATTCTTGGTAATTTTGTCAAAAGCCGGCTGATTTCGGATATAGGGCTTGTAATGATTTATCTTTCAAGTGAAATTGAAGTTGATACAAAGGGGATAATAAAATACTGCTTAGATAATTCAATTAATGTTGCGGTTCCGAAATGTGTAGGAACGAGAAAAATGGATTTTTATTATTACAATGAATCAACCATACTTGAAAAGTCAAAGTTTGGCATATATGAACCTTTGGCTGACGAAAAGAATCTTGTGAAATCATTTGAAAATGCTCTTTGTATTGTACCGGGACTTTTGTTTGATAATAAAGGTTACCGTTTAGGTTATGGTGGTGGATTTTATGACACATTAATTTATGCTAATCCTGACTTGATAACAGTAGGTATATGCTATGAGCGACATGTGTTTAAAAGTCTTCCGTTAGGAGAGTATGATAAAAATGTTAACTACATTATAACAGAAAAGAGTGTGAATAATTGTAATGAATAATAATCGCAACCCAAACAGAGATGAAATGCTTGAAGATATTTTAAATGATTTCAGTTCAAACACTAGAAATTCTTCTGCGTCCGGTCATTCTGATAAAAGAAACAATTCAAGAAGCAGTTACAGTCGCTCGGCTCCAAGAAAAACAGTTAATCCGGCGGCTCTTAGCAGTAATCACACTACTGGTTTTGCTGTATCAAAAAAGCCTGAAGCTGAAAACGCATTTAATGAGGATAATTCTGTTAACAATTCAGCTACTGCTAAAATGAATATTCTAGAAAAAGATAACAGCTACAATGAATATTCTTTAAGCATGACAAAGCAGGAATCTTTTGGAATAAAAGTATCGCCGGACGAATCGACTGAAAATAATTATATTCATACAGCAAATGTGAAACCCAAATATTCTTCGGATGAAATTAATGCTCATTATCCGCAACGCAGCAGACCAGTAAAAAAACGCAGAAAAAAAAGATCGGCAAGATTACCAATTGTTTTAATGGTCACAACTTTGATTTTCACAGTTTCAATCTGCCTGTCAATTCTTATTATTGCTGTGGGCAGAGATATGCTTGCGATTGGAAAAGGTGAAACAGTTAAAATGGTAACTATTCCGGAAGGAGCAGATACTAAAACTGTTGCAAGTATACTTGAAAAGGAAGAAATTATTGACATTCCTAAAGCATTTGAGATTTTTTCAAGCTTAAACGGCTCGGATGAGTTGTTTATTCCAGGACAGTACGAACTAAGTTCAGGTGATGCATATGAAACTATTATCACAATTCTTACTACCGAGGAAACAGAGGATGACAGAGAATCTGTAGATGTTACATTTGTTGAAGGTACAAGTATTTATGATGCTGCACAGATTCTTGAAGAAAACAATGTTTGTGACGCTGAAAGATTTATATACTTTTTTAACGCAGGAGGATTTGGCTTTGATTTTGAAACAAAGCTTCCGGCATCATCGGCGAATAAGTTTTATAAGATGGAAGGCTATTTATTCCCGGATACCTATACATTTTATGTGGAAAGCGAACCGCAGTCTGTTTGTATGAAAATTTATCAGAATTTTGAAACAAAGATAACAGATGAGCATTACAAGCAAATGGATAAAATGGGAATGACTCTTGATGAGGTTATTACTCTTGCTTCAATTGTTCAAGCGGAAGCGCCCACAGCGGATTCAATGAAAATGGTAGCATCTGTTTTTGTAAACCGACTTAATAATGAGGATATGTTCCCTATGCTTCAGTCTGACCCTACAACATACTACGTTCAGGAAGTAATTGAACCGAATATTCAAGTCTCATCAACAGCTATTTTTGATGCTTATGATACATATAAATGTCATGGCTTGCCGGCTGGTGCAATTGGTAATCCTGGAATGGATGCTATTGAAGCTGTGCTGTATCATGAGGATACAGATTATTTCTATTTCTGTGCCGATATTGATACTATGGAGATATATTATTCCGAAACTCTTGAGGAACATGAAGAATATCTGGCGATGATAAACGGTGAAGTTATTGACGAAGACTCAGATGATGAATATTATGAAGAGGATTATTATTATGAATAAATTCAATAATCTTGAGGTACTTGCTCCGGCAGGTGACTCTGAACGATTCTATTCTGCTATAAATTATGGTGCAGATGCCGTATATCTTGGAGCTAAAAGCTTTGGTATGAGAGCGTCACCGGACAATTTTACATTTGACGAACTTAAAACAGCTGTTGACTATGCACACAGCAAGAATGTAAAGGTGTATCTTACATGCAATACACTTCCGAGAAATTCAGAAATACCTGAATTTCAGTCATTTATAAAAAATGCCGAAGCCTGTAATGTTGATGCTGTAATTGTTGCAGATTTGGGATTGCTTTCGCTTGTAAAGCAGTATTTGCCTGATATGGAAGTTCATATGTCAACACAGACAGGTATAGTAAACTATGCAACAGCAAATCAGCTTTATAATATGGGGGTTAAACGTGCAGTTCTGGCAAGGGAGTTGTCTCTTGACGAAATTGCTGAAATAAGGGCGAAAATTCCAAAGGACATGGAAATTGAAGTTTTTGTTCATGGAGCAATGTGTGTATCATTTTCGGGAAGATGCCTGCTATCCAGCTATCTTGTAAACAGAGATGCCAACAGGGGAGAGTGTGCGCAGCCATGCAGATGGGGGTATCATCTTATGGAAGAAAAGCGCGAAGGTCAGTATTTTCCGATTTTTGAGGATGAAAAAGGTACTTATATACTCAATGCAAAAGATTTATGCATGATAAACCATATAGAAAAGCTTGCTGACGCAGGTGTTACAAGCCTTAAAATTGAAGGTCGTGCTAAGTCGGCATATTATGTGTCGGTTGTTACAAATGTCTACAGAATGGCTGTTGACTGGCATAAAGCACACCCGACAGAACAGCTTCCGGAGTGGATTGCACAGGAAGTTTTCAAAGTAAGTCACAGAAAGTATTGTACAGGATTCTTTTTTGGTCACCCTAAAGATTGTCAGTATTACGAAACAGGTGGATATATAAGGAACTATGATGTTGTTGCTGTAATAGACAAATGTGAAAATGGTGTTGTTTATGCAACACAGAGAAACCGATTTTTCGCTGGCGATGAATTGGAAATATTTTCACCCGGAAGTAAGCCGGTGATTGTAAAGCCGGAAAAGATATATAATGATAATGGCGAAGAAATAGTATCTGTAAATCATGCAATGATGAGATTTAGTTTTGAATGTAATACAGACTTTCCGGTAAATTCTATTATAAGAAAAAATCTTTCTGTAAAATGATGTCATATATTGTCAATTTTAGTACTTGACATTTTTTCTCAATATGTTATAATACTATATGTAGTGTTTTTGAAATCAGAAAACACTACATATAGTGTTTTCTTTTATTTTGTGGGAGGTTTAAACAATGAAGATTATTAAAAGAAGCGGTACTGAGGTGGGCTTTGATATTGATAAAATTATTGCCGCTGTAAGAAAAGCGAATAAAGAAGTTGTTGAGAATGAACGTCTCACAGATCAGCAGATTGATGATATTTCAAGAAATGTTGAAAATGCTTGTCAGTCAATGAACAGAACTCTTAATGTAGAAGAAATTCAGGATCTTGTTGAAAATGAAATAATGAATATTAAATCATTTGAAGTTGCAAGAAAATATATTACATATCGTTATAAAAGATATCTTGTAAGAAAGTCAAACTCAACAGATCAGCAGATTTTAAGTCTGATTGAATGTAATAATGAAGAAGTTAAACAGGAGAATTCAAATAAGAATCCTGTTATAAACAGCGTGCAGAGAGACTATATGGCAGGTGAGGTAAGCAAGGATATTACCAAGCGATTCCTTTTGCCAGATGATATTGTAAGAGCTCATGAAGAAGGAATTATTCATTTTCATGATTCGGATTATTTTGCACAGCATATGCATAACTGCTGTCTTGTAAATCTTGATGATATGCTTAAAAATGGAACTGTTATAAGCGAGGTTATGATTGAAACACCAAAGAGCTTCTCAACCGCATGCAATGTTGCAACGCAGTGTATTGCACAGATTGCAAGTTCACAGTATGGTGGTCAGAGTATTACACTTTCGCATCTTGCTCCTTATGTCAATGTAAGCAGACTTAAACTTCGAAAGATTGTAAAAGAAGAATTTACTGCTGCCGGACTTCCTCTTGATGAAAATAAAATTAATGAAGTAGCTGAAATGCGTGTAAAAGAAGAAATTAAGCGTGGCGTACAGATTATTCAGTATCAGGTTATTACACTTATGACTACAAATGGACAAGCTCCGTTTATAACAATATTTATGTATCTTGATGAGGTGCCGGATGGACAGTTACGAGATGATTTGGCGCTTATTATTGAAGAAATGTTAAAGCAGAGAATTCTTGGCGTAAAAAATGAAAAGGGTGTATATATTACTCCTGCCTTTCCAAAGCTTATTTATGTACTGGAAGAAGATAATATTCATGAGGATTCAAAATACTGGAATATAACAAAGCTTGCTGCAGAATGTACTGCAAAAAGAATGGTTCCTGATTATATTTCAGAAAAAAAGATGCTTGAGTATAAGGTAGACAAAAACGGCAACGGAAACTGTTATCCTTGCATGGGATGCCGCAGCTTCCTTACACCATATGTTGACGAGAACTCAAAGCCAAAATATTATGGAAGATTTAATCAGGGTGTTGTAACAATTAACCTGGTAGATATTGCGTGTTCTTCTGAAAAGGATGAAGAAAAGTTCTGGGATATATTTGATGAACGACTTGAAATCTGCAGACGTGCACTTATGTACCGTCACAACAGATTGCTTGACACGCCGTCTGATGTTGCTCCGATTTTGTGGCAGCATGGTGCTCTTGCAAGGCTTAAAAGAGGCGAAAAAATCAATAAGCTTCTCTTTAATGGTTATTCAACAATTTCCCTTGGATATGCAGGTCTCTATGAGTGTACAAAATATATGACCGGTAAGTCACATACGGAAGAAGGCGGAACAGAGTTTGCGCTTAAAGTAATGCAGCATCTTAATGATGCATGTAAAGAATGGAAAGAGCAAACATCAATTGATTTTAGTATTTATGGTACACCTCTTGAATCAACAACATATAAATTTGCTAAATGTCTTCAGAAGCGTTTTGGTATTATTGAAGGTGTTACAGACAGAAATTATATCACAAACAGTTATCATGTTCATGTTTCTGAAGAAATCGATGCATTTACTAAGCTTACATTTGAAGCGCAGTTTCAGAAGCTTTCTCCCGGTGGTGCTGTAAGCTATGTAGAAGTACCGAATATGCAGAACAATATTGAAGCGGTTCTTGCTGTAATGAGACATATATATGATAATATTATGTATGCTGAGCTTAATACTAAAAGTGATTATTGCTGCGAATGCGGTTATGATGGCGAAATTAATATTGTCAGTGACGATCATGGTAAGCTAATTTGGGAATGTCCTAACTGTTCAAATACAGATCAGGATAAAATGAATGTTGCAAGAAGAACCTGCGGATATATTGGCACACAGTTTTGGAATCAGGGAAGAACACAGGAAATCAGAGAAAGAGTTATGCATCTATAAGTTTTAAAATCTACTCATAGGGATTATCTTATGAGTAGATTTCTTTACAGTATGTTAAGAGTAGGGAAGTGTGTTTAGAATGAATTATGGTGCAATAAAAAAGTATGATATTGCTAACGGAACAGGAGTAAGAGTATCGCTGTTTGTTTCGGGATGTACACATCATTGTCCGGGATGCTTTAACAGTGAGACATGGGACTTTAACTATGGAAAACAGTATACTTCTGAAACACAGGCAGAAATATTAGCTGCTCTTGATTTTAGCCACATTTCAGGACTTACACTTATAGGCGGAGAACCGATGGAGCCGGAAAATCAAAGAGTTCTGATTAAGCTTGTAAAGGAAGCAAAGGAAAGATTTCCCGATAAAAACATATGGTGCTACACCGGGTATAACTTTGAAAACGAACTTCTAAAAAACAGCAGGGCACGGTGTGAAGTGACTGATGATTTGCTTAGATATATTGATATTATTGTTGATGGTAAATTTGAAATTGATAAACGTAATCTGATGCTTAAATTCAGAGGATCTGAAAATCAGCGGATAATTTTGGTTAAGGAATCTTTGAATGCAGGAAAAATTATATTATCAGATTTAAATAACTAAAAGGTGCTTTACAAATGTAAAGCACCTTTTAATTTTATTATAATGTTACAATAAAGCTTGTTATATTGTCTTTATTAACTGCACGAATTGTACCATTATGGTTTTCAACAATTGTTTTGGCAATATTCAGTCCAAGTCCGGAACCACCTGTTTTACGGTTTCTTGAGTCATCAACACGATAGAATCTGTCAAAAATTTTATCAAGATTTTCCTGATTTATATTCTCACTTGAATTAGAAACTGTAAGGCAAACTGATGATTGTTTAACTCTTTTAAGTGTTATTTTGATAGTACCGTTTTCCAACGAATATTTTAGAGCATTATCCATCAGAATATTGATTATTTGTTTGATTTTGTCTTCATCAGCTAAAATTTCAATATTATCATCAATTTCGGTAATAAGGTTTTTACTGTTTTCGTATGCCAGTGGTTCATATTGCAGACAAATGCTTGAGACAATATTACTGAAATCAATCTTATCAAATGATGTTTCAATTCTATTTGCATCATATTTAGCAATACAAAGCAGATTATTTACAAGTTTTGACATTCTAAATGTTTCATTCTTTATGTAATTAAGCCATTTAGCTTGATTTTCAACAGTATCATCAGGACTTGATAAAACAACATCCGTATTTGTTGAAATAACTGTAAGAGGAGTTTTAAGCTCATGTGAAGCATTTGCAATAAATTCTTTTTGCTGGTTCCATGCTTTTGCAACAGGCTTTATTGTCCAGTTGGCAAGCAGAAGGCTTATAAAGAAAATGAGAAGTAAACTAACCCCGGCTATAATAACAAAAATAAATAAAAGACGATTAATTGTAGTTATTTCAAGAGTTCTGTCAAGCATTACAATAGAATAGGTGGATTTCACGGGATTATATCTAAAAATGTACCTGTATTTGTTATTTCCAATTGATATTTTTCCACGTTCATCATTGTTGTTATATATTTCATTTACTGCTGATTCTATAGATTCGGCATCCTCTGATGTATAGTACTGGTAAATCGCTTCTTCAAGATCATTTATTTCATTAAATTCAACATATACATAAGAACGTTTTACTTTACCTCTGAATGGGTCAGGTTCTGTAGGCTTATTTTTTTCATCTATAGGTTTCTTTTCCGGTATAGAATGTTCTGTATTGCCATTTGTATCTGGTGGAGAGGTATAGGTGTTTTCAGTACCTTCAGAATTAGAGGTAATGTTTTTTTCTGAAGGAGATTCAGAATTTCTGGGTTCACTTTTTTTTGTATTTAGATTTTTTTCAATTGTATCAGTATTGGTATTCTTATTTTGATTAGTAATTTTTGTTGTTGTAGTTAGCTGAGTGGTAACACGAGAGGGGAGCGTTGTAGTGAGAGTTGGTTCATTTGATGGAAATGGTTTAGTGAACTCTGGGTATTCTGCCGGAAAATCATCTGTAACTATAGGATAATGTGGTGTATCATCTTTTTCTGGCTCATATGCATGTTCTTCAGTATGACGTATGTTCCAATCGTTGTCAAAATATGCGCTGAAATATGCATTATCATCATAGGTATTGCTCATTAATGAAATATCAAGGGCAGATTCTTCGAGTGAAATATCAGGTGCAGGCCCATCAGGTGGCTCTTTTTCATTTTGAGAAAGTATTGACTCCATAACTTCATATGAAAGCTTTACTTCAGAGCTATACATGAGAGCGAAAATAGATATGAGAATACTAATCAATACACATGTCAATATACACATATTAACAAATATGAATCTGCGTTTCAGGCGTTTAATCATTTATGATTCCTCCAAACGATATCCAACACCTCTTATGGTTTTTATAGCAGCCTTTGATTTGATATGATTTAATTTTTTTCGCAGGAATGAAATATAAACTTCAACATTGTTATACTCTGCATCAGATTCATATCCCCAGACTTTTTCAAGAAGCTTTTCCTTACTTATAACGTTATTGGCATTGCTTATAAATACTTCCATAATACTGAATTCTTTAAGACCAAGATGCAGAGAATTATTTCCGCATTGTAGTTCATATGTCTGCAAATTTAAAGAAACATCACAAAATTTTATAATATTATCGTTTATAACATTTCCATTTCTTCTTTGTAAACATCTTATACGTGCAAGAAGTTCTTCTGACGAAAAAGGCTTTGTGATGTAATCATCAGCTCCATAATCAAGCCCCTTTACTTTGTCGGAGATTTCATCCTTAGCTGTAAGAAGTATTACAGGACATGAAATATTTTCTTTTCTTAAATTGTTAAGAACATCAAGTCCATTCATTTTTGGCATCATAATATCCAGTATGATTAAATCATAAATACCTGTCAAAGCATTATCAAGACCGCTTTCACCATCATAGCATGCGTTGGCTATATATTTATTTTTTGATAATATATGGACAAGAGCGTCTGCAATAGCTTCTTCGTCATCAACAACAAGAATTCTCATATTTCCCCCTAAACCTAGCCTTTCTTTTTATATATACGGCTAAAATGTTTATTATCTTTCTGTCGTTTATTTCTGATATCCGGTTGCTTTCTTCTATTATTTTTCTTTTCTGCCTTTGTTAAAACAACCTTTTTGCCATTGATTTTTCCATTCCTCATAGAAGAAATAATATAATCAATTTTATTTTTTGGAACTTCAACAACAGAAAAGTTATCGTGAATATTGATTTTTCCAAAATTTTTTCCTGAAATTCCTGTTGCATCAACAAGTGCTCCAAGGATAAAATTTGGATTGATTTTCTGTTTTCGTCCGATATTGATATTAATCATTGCAACTGCGGACGACTTGTAATCTGAATAATCAGATTTTCTGGAGTTTTTGGGTTCAGAAGTATTTCGGCTGTGCTTAATAACACTTACTTCAGGAATATTCTGAACAACTTTTGAAAATGCCTCATTTACCAAATGAAGTGCAATTTCATCAGATGTCCAGCCACTTTCTTTAAGTAAATTTATAAGATTATAGCTTTCGTTATAAATAACATCATTACGCTTTGTTTCAAAGCTGTCTGCATAAGCAATCATTTTTTTATTGATAATGGCTGCCTTATCTGGGAGAGGTGACTCCTTAATATCAGATTTTGTGTGTTTAGCAATACCCTGAAGCTCAAACAACTGTTTCTTGTTATTTATAAGAGTATGTGCTGTACCTGTTTTACCGGCACGACCTGTACGACCAATTCTGTGAATATAATATTCGTTATCCTGCGGCAAATCATAATTAAAAACGGCATCAACACCACTTACATCTATTCCTCTTGCAGCAACATCTGTTGCAACAAGTATGGATGTTTTTCCGGATTTGAATGAATTCATTACTGCAGTACGCTGAGACTGCTTCATATCGCCATGTATGCCGACAGCCTTGAAGCCTCTGTTAATAAGCGAATCTGATAACTCATCAACCATTTTCTTCGTGTTACAAAAAATCATAGATGATTTATAATTATAACTAATTAACAGGAGAGTGAGTGCATCAAATTTTTTGCCATAAGGAATATTATAATAAAGCTGTTCGATTGCATCCACAGTTTTACTTTTCGAAATCGTTTTTATTAAAACAGGATTATTCTGATATTCCTTTGTTATAGCAAGTATTTCAGATGGCATAGTTGCGGAAAACAAAATAGTCTGACGTTCATCCGGAATATGATTCAGAATAGCTTCAATATCCTCACGAAATCCCATCTGAAGCATTTCATCAGCTTCGTCAAGAACAATAGTTTTAAGTGTATTTAATTTTATGGTACGCCTGTTAATATGGTCTATAACGCGCCCCGGAGTACCTATAATCAGATTAGCACCACGTTTTAACTGGTAAATCTGTTTGTCAATATTTACACCGCCAAATATGGCAAGGGGTTTAACATGCTTTTTATACCTGCTGAATTTCTTTATTTCATCACAGGCTTGCTGTGCAAGTTCACGAGTCGGACAAAGAATAAGAACCTGAACATTTTCTTTATTCTTTTCAATTTGTTCTATAACAGGTATGCCAAAAGCAGCGGTTTTGCCGGTACCGGTATTTGAACGACCGATAACATCGTAACCCTGTAAAATTATAGGAATGCTTTTTTCCTGAATTTCTGTCATATGCTCAAAACCAACATCGTTTATTGCAGATAAAATTTCTTCTGATAATTCCAGATTATTAAAATTCATTTATTGAATCCTTTCAGTTTTATATCTTTCTCTTTTATTTACACACTATTATAATAGCATATTTAAAAAGAAATGTCAAATACTTGATTATTCATTTCATAATATGTTATAATAGAGGAGTAAAAAATAAAATACATTATTTCGCTAAATACAAATTTAGCGAAATTAGAGGTGCGAAAAATGCAGAAAATAAAGAAAAAAGTTGATTTATCGGAATATCCTGAGTTTCTTCATAATTATTGGTATAATCTTACTTTGGTCAGAGCCAAATCCGAAGGTACGGCTGAAGGCTATTTTATAGATATTCGTGTCTTTTTAAGATACCTGATATATATGAATACAACTGAAGATATTAAGTTCAATAAAATTGACATACGTAATTTTGAAGTGAGTCAGCTTGAAAATCTTTCGCTTAATACAATATATGAATACATATATTTTTTACGTGATGAATTAAAAAATAATGAACGTACTATAGCAAGAAAAATTTCTTCAATAAAAAGTATGTTTAAGTTTCTTACAAAAACAGCGTATATTTTAAAGAAAAATCCTACTATCGATCTGGAAATATCTACTCCTAAAAGAAGTCTACCTAAATATCTTTCCCTTGAAGAAAGTCAATCATTAATTGAGAAAGCTGCTGAAAGTCCGATTAATTCGCCAAGAGATTATTGTATTGTTACATTATTCTTAAACTGTGGTATGCGTTTAAGTGAGCTTGTTGGCATGGATATTACTGATATTAATTTTGACGATCAAACAGCAAGAATTTTGGGTAAAGGAAATAAAGAACGTATTATTTATTTAAATGAAGCATGTGTTAAATCTATACAGGAATATATTGATTCAAGAGAAAATTCAATAACAGATCCTAAGGCTTTATTTTTGAGTAAAGGTGGTAGACGTATCAGCCAACGCAGGGTTCAACAAATTATTGAACAGCTTTTAAGGCAATGTGGACTCAATGGAAAAGGTATTAGTGTACATAAACTTCGTCATACAGCTGCTACGCTTATGTATAAATACGGAAACGTTGACATAAGAACGCTTAAAGATGTTTTAGGACATGAAAGCATTGCAACAACACAAATTTATACTCATACAAATAATCAAGATGTACAGAATGCAATGAATTCTTCGCCATTAGCAAATTTTAATATAAAAACTAAATCAGTTGATGATGATAAGGATGAATAAATAAAACATATAGATTATAAATGAAATTGCGTAAAAACAAAGGTGCTTTTTAAAAGCACCTTTTAGTTTAATATTTTATTATGCAGTTGTTTCTCTTTTCATAATAATCCAATCAAAAACATTCAGTTTCTTATCTGTATTCATATCACAGTTTTCAGCACCTGTTTTGTTAAGATCAGATTCATTAATAAGATATTTGCCAACTAAAGCTATATCAGTTAAATCAAAATCACCATCAGTATCAGCATCGCCTCTGAGCTTTGATATATCACCGGCAGTTTTGCCGTTTGGTTCTGTACCCCATACAAGAACATTATCAACATACATTGTTATATGTTCGTTAAGTGCATCTGCGCTTTTAAGTTCATTTGGTGCATCTTCGACACCTTCATATGACCAGTCATTTGTAGGATCCCATGCACCTGTTGTAGGTGTTCCATTTATTGCATCCGGAATTGAAATTCTGAACTGAACTTCATCTCTGTGTTCACTCTGACCAGTTGGCTGAATTGCACGACCATCTTCAAACTGGATTTTTGCATAGTAGGTGTTTCCTGTCGGGTCACCTTCATACTTATATGGACCAGAAACTGTTGCGTAACCCTGCTGACCTTCCTGATACTGCTGTGAATTACTCTTAACAGTAATATCTTCAACACTTAAACCTGCCGCAAGAAGCTCTGAAACATCAAAGTAATAATTGTAGGAAATATTCTTTGCAACTCTTGCAGGCCATGCAGTATGGTTCATTGCCCATGCCTTGATTTCAGTATAGCTGTTGCCTTTACCATTTAATGTTGCTGCAATTTTCCATTCTGACCACTTAGGTTCTTCTGTTGGTGGGAAGTTTGTAAGAATTTCACCGCCGTAATCATCTACAAGAGCACATAATGCTGCTGTAAATCCAGCATTATAGTCAATAGCAACTTCTGAATATTCATACTGTGAAACGTTGTTTGTGTATTCACCAGAGCTGTTAGGACCGCCTACCAGTGCACCATAAAGTGTATGTGCATATTCTGTCTGCCATCCTTCAGCACTTGATTCCTGACCGAGATCATTCCAGTGGTCATCATGAATACCGGAAGCAGTTCTGTGATGGAAAGCTGTAGGCTGTAAATCACCCATACCAAGAATATAACTCATTCCAAGGTTATTGTCACCAAAGGCATAATTCATCTGTTCTTTAGCCCATGTATTGTACTTGGAAGAAAGAGCTGCGTCATCTTTGAAAATGGTATCGCATGCAAGCTGTGCAATCCATGCAGTATTTGCCATATGACGGAGTGAACCCCAGTTCATAAGATATGCAAGTCCGTCAGGTGTATACTGAATCTGCTTACCACCATAACCATCTATCCAGTAGTCAAGATGATGTGATATATGATTTATCCACTCAGTT
The DNA here is from genome assembly GCA_015066715.1 of Ruminococcus sp. GTDB lineage: Bacteria > Bacillota > Clostridia > Oscillospirales > Ruminococcaceae > Porcipelethomonas. The sequence goes on from SVNU01000018.1 coordinate 30,619, forward strand.
TTGCCTGTGTTAATAGCATATAAAAGTGCTGCAGCCTGTGTAGTATCATCCCAGCAGAAGCCCCATGTATATTTCCATGCTGTTGACTGGCTTTCTGTCGGGAACTGCGGAATATAATCTGTTGCGCAAAGGTCAAGATATTTCTGCTCCCCTGTTGCAATATAAAGCCAGTTGGCTGCATACATAAGGTCATCTACCCATGTAGTTGCAGGATAGAATTTTTTCTGTTCGCCCTGATCTTCGTTGCTTCTTGTGCTGTCAGCAAGCTCGAAAAGGCTTACAGCATGTTCAAGATATTCAGCAGCCTTCTGAGGATCTGTATCCTTAAACATAATATAACCTTCTGCAAGT
>SVNU01000164.1 GCA_015066715.1 Ruminococcus sp.
CCTTTGCCGCTTTTCCGCAGTCGAGATTTGCGGCATTGTAAACCCTGTTGCCCTCGGTTCTTACAATTCGCATGGCATTGTTCAAGCCTGTCTTACTGTTATTTGCGATATTACGTGCAATATCGTTATAATGCATATTTGAAGCAATACCCCTTGAAACTGTTGCGGAAACTTTCCTTTTTGGATGTATACTAAAAAAGTGGACAAGTATGATACAATAAGAATAAAAAAGAAGACAAGTAGGAGGAATAAAAAATGTCAGGAAAAATCAGCCCCAAAATACACAGAGGAATTTAAGCAGACAATAGTAAATTTGTATCAGTCAGGAAAAACATATTCTCAAATTTACAAAGAATATGGAGTATCCCATAGTGCATTAGCCAATTGGATAAAAAATACTCCGAGGTAAAAATTGATGATAACACCATACTTACAGCCAGGCAAATACAGGAGCTTCAAAAACGCAATGCTCAGCTTGAAGAGGAAAACTTAATATTAAAAAAAGCCATTGCGATATTCACGCCACACTCAGACAAAGATTGAATGCAATTAAATTACTTTCACATGAACATAAAATAACCACTCTTTGCAGAGTTCTCAATGTAAACCGCAGCACTTATTACAAATACATAAATCATAGGGAAAGTAATCGTGAAAAAGAAAATCGCCATATTCGTACCTGTATTCTTGAAGTTTATGCAAATACAAATAAACGATTGGGTGCAAATAAAATTAAAATTTGTCTTGAACGTGATTATCGCATTAACATCAGTACCGGCAGAGTGTACCGTCTGATGAGAAAAATGAATCTACCTAAAATGAGTACTGCCAAGCCTTTTAAACCTAAATCAAAATCCGATTCCGATGGAGAATGCAAAAATATTTTATCTCAGAATTTTAATCAGTCTGCTCCAAATAAAGTGTGGGTATGTGATTTTACATACATAAAAGCAGCAGGCAGAACTTAACAGAATCAGAGAAGAATGAAAAGCTTTGATAAATGACAATAAAGCTATTACAATATATAATGGCTGGACTGTAAATGGTGATGCTAATAAAGGAAGAAAAATGTCCAATGACATAGCTAAGCTTCTTATGAGAGCGTTTAATGTTGAATGTGATGAACTTATAAGCAAAGTAAAATATAACAATTTTGAAACTTATGTTAAAAGAATAGAAAAATCATTCAATGCTATTAATAAATACGGAAAAATAATGTATATCTCTATCAATGGAGTATATATGAACAACAAAATCAAAGAATTAACCCTCGCCCATGAATACGCAATAAAGAAACAGCAGGAAAAGGAAGAACAGAAAGAAATCAAGGCTCGTATGCGTGAAGAAGCCAAGCTTCAGAAAGAAATCGAAGAAGAACGCAAGAAGCTTGAAAAAGAACAGACACATTATCAGAATGCTCTTGCAAAGCTTAATGCACAGCTTGAAAAGGCTTCTGAAAACGAAAAAGCCGAACTGCTCTCCAAAAAAGAAGAACTGCTCGGCAAGATTGAGGATACAGAAAAGGCTATCAAAGATGTTGACTATCGTGAAGCCAACAAGAGAGCCGGATATGTTTATGTTATTTCAAATATCGGTGCTTTCGGTGAAAACGTGTATAAAATCGGCATGACACGAAGACTTGACCCTATGGAAAGAGTGTATGAGCTTGGTGACGCTTCCGTTCCGTTTAACTTTGATGTTCACGCTATGATTTTCAGTGACGATGCACCAAAGCTTGAATCAGCTCTCCATAAGGCTTTTGAAGATAAAAAAGTTAATATGGTAAACCACAGACGTGAGTTTTTCAAGGTTTCGCTTGATGAAATAAAAAAGGTTATCAAAGAAAATTACGATAAAACAGTAGAGTTTGTTGACCTGCCTGAAGCAGAACAATTCAGAATATCTGAAAAAATGAGACAAGCAGAATAAAAAACCGCCCCTGCTACTGCAATAGCAAGGACGGTATGAGTGATGTAATATACACCAAGTCTGTAATAAACATGTATATTATATCACTCTTTTGAAATATTGTCAAGGAGGGTGATTTTATAGGCAGACCGAGAAAAGAAAAACCGAACCACGGCGAACTGTACGAAGTAAAGATTACTGTCGGTCACACTTTTGAAAGTAAACCAATAAGAAAAAGCTTTTACAGTAAGATAAGCAAAGCTGATGCAAAAGCTAAAGCTGAGCAGTATAAGATTGATTCTGCTGTAGCGGAACAGGTCGGAGAAGTATTTGTAAGTAGTAAGCTTACATTTTCAAAAGCAGCACAGAAATGGCTTGAATCGGTTAAGCCGACTATATCAGACAGCACATACAACAATTATGAGGTTGCAATACGTGTACATCTTGAACCTTTCTTTAAAAATGCTGTGATTTCAAGCATTAAAGCCATTGACATTCAGAATTATTTTAACAAAATTTCCACAGATACACCTATTGAAAGCATGAAAAAATATAAAAATTGCCTTAATGGTATTTTTAAAATGGCAGTTGACAATGATTATTGTGCAAAAAATCCCTGTGAAAATATAAAACTTGTATCTGCCGTCACAGAAGACCAAAAACAGACGTATACGCCAAGAGAAGCTTATTTGGTGATTAGATATGCTCGTACTCATAAAGACGGCTTAGGCATTATGCTTATGCTTGAATATGGGTTAAGAAAAGGTGAACTTCTTGGACTGAAAATTGAAGATATAGATTTTGAAAATCAAATCTTACACATAGAGCGATCTGTTTCTGATGTTAAGAATAAGAATTCCGGCAAGATTGAGGTTAAAATCAAACCGCCTAAAAACCGACAAAGCAACAGGGAAATTCCATTAAAAAAACTACAGTTGAACGTTTGAAAAATATTCAATCTCCATATGTAATACCTAACGCAAAAGGTAATGTATTTTCACCACATAACTGGACCACACGAAATTATAAGCGGTTTATGATTGATATGCACGAACACTATCTCAAATATGGTATAGACATACCAATGCTTAATCCTCACGAATTACGGCATACTAGAGCTACAATTTGGGTGAACAGCGGGAAGAACCTTTTTGCGGTAGCTTCTATCCTCGGACATTCCGACTTGAAAATGCTGCAACAGAGATATGCTCATAAAGATACAGAAAGTATAAGAAACCTTCTTGGTTTATAATTTTTTGGAGTACAAGTGTCGTACTAAGTGTCGTATAAGCAAAATTATATAAAAGCCAAAAACAAAAATCCTCGCAGACAGCGTATCTACGAGGATTTCATGGAGCTGTTTAGCGGACTTGAACCGCCGACCTCTTCCTTACCAAAGTGCAAACGTGCTTTTTACAGCTTATTATAATCTTTGACAAATAACGTAAATGCGTGATTTACAGACATTCTGCTTTTTATGGCTTTTAGCCGTTTATGGCGCACTATCAGAGTAATAGCGCACTAATGGCGCACTGAAAAGCGTACTCGTTCAGAGCTGTTCTGATAGGGTACAGTTGCAGATAAGTCCAGAATTGGACTGACCACCTTAACGGGGTGTATATTTGGGTGATTTTGGGTTCAAGTTTTTTCAAGTCAAGTCTTTACTCTTGGATTTTCTAGGATTGAACAACGAGCGAACAAAGAGAAATGTTAGATTTTGTTAGAGTTTTTAGATAAGCTCAAATCTGAGCCGACCAATAGGAAAGCGCAAAATTGCGCTGTCCGACTGTCCAAAATTGGACTCCCCAAATTTGGGGACTGCTCAAATCTTAGCAGTCGACTCGGTAATTTTTCGGAGTCCTAAAAATTTAGGAGTCGTTCTCCTCAAAATTTAGGAGAACGCAAATTTGCGTTTTCAAAATCGAAGTCGAGGTGAAGTCGAAGCGGTCGTGAAGCGGTCGAGGTATTCTCTTAAATCCTGCTCCGTATAAATACGAAAAGAGCAGGCGTAATAGCCTGCCTTGTTCTGTGATATCATACTCTGATAAAGTATGAGCGTTCGAGCGTTGCACTCTCTG
>SVNU01000165.1 GCA_015066715.1 Ruminococcus sp.
CCCGGCATTACTTCATCGATTTTTTTACTGCGGCTGCGCTTGCAAGGCAAATCCGGGCTGTATGTATCAAAAAGTGTAAAATCAATCATTTCCTGCTTTGCACGGTCATAGACAATGAATGCTATTCCTCTTGTACCGTGTAGCTTTTCACCTGGTTTCAGAATAACTTTTTCTTCATTGTCAAAGGATATACTTGCACCGGAATAGCGGTAGTTTGAATCGGTACATTCAAAGCCTATACTCTTTACAGAAACATTCATATTTTCAATTGTACCGTTTATTTCAAGGGATTTACCTCGGCATATGTTTTCTGCAAGAAGTTTGCCTGAATCAATTATTGCTACATATGACGCTCTGAATTTATCGGCAAGATTGATTTTTGTACCGAGATTGCATATTTCCTGTGCAACATTATATGTAAAATCAGGACTTCCTGACGGTGTATTGGTAGAAAAAATGATTATACAGTGATCATTTGAAATCCATTGAAGTTTTTCAACGTACTGTAAAAAATCATCTTCGAACTTTAACAAATCTGGTCTGTAATTTTGCGAATAGATTTCAGCTGTAAATTCCAAAATTTTATTTTGGAACTCATTCAGGTCAAACACGGCGTTTTCATCATCAACCATATTATACAATGATTGTAATTCATTTTTCAGTTCAAGGCACTCATCACCTTCACAGGCAATGAAATCGATAATATTTGTTACAAAAGCTTTTATATTTTCAATAAGCTGATTTGTAGCGTTCTGATCATTTTGTCCAGCTAAAATAAAAAGTGCTTCAATCAGAGTATCGAGTAATTCCAGTAATTTATCATAAGTATATTTTTTCATTACAATCCCCCATTTTTCAACAGCAATACTCTATAGGATACTGATTCATATTTATTATAACACATTATTTTTTTGATGACAATATGTCTTGCAAACAGATTTATTTTATGGTAAACTATAGAAAATTCACACAGGAGGTTGGCTATGATTAAACCTAAAAGGCTCAAAAAGGGCGATAAGATTGCTGTTGTAAGCTTGTCATGGGGCGGGCTTGGCGATGAGGCGCTTATACATAAATTTCACATTGCAAAGGAACGTCTTGAACGGGATTTCGGATTGCAGGTTGTTGCTATGCCTAATGCGCTGAAAGGGACTTATTTTGTTGACGAACACCCTGAATTGCGTGCGAAAGACCTTATGGACGCTTTTCGTGATGAAACTATTTCTGCTATTTTCTGTGCAATCGGTGGTGATGACACGATAAGGCTGCTGCCGTACATTGATTATGATGTGATACGGAACAACCCCAAGATTTTTATGGGTTACTCCGACACTACCGTAAATCATTTTATGATGTACAAGGCTGGGCTGGGTTCTTTTTACGGTCCGAGTGTTATGTGCGAATTCGGCGAATATGTGAAGATGTTTGATTACACGGCGGAGGCTGTAAAGGCTGTACTTTTCGGTAACACGGTGGGTTACGAAATCAAGTCTTCTCCTGAATGGACGGACGATTTTGTGCCGTGGTGCGAGGAAAACAAAAATATACAAAAGCAGTTAAAGCCTGATGTTCACGGTTATGAGGTTTTGCAGGGCACGGGCAAGGCTGTGGGACATCTGTTGGGCGGTTGCATTGATGTGTTCCCTGAGGTTTTTGGCACGGAGATTTTCCCTGCAACTCAGCAATGGGAAGGTGCGATACTTTTCTTTGAAACGAGCGAGGAACGTCCCTCCCCTGATTTTGTGAAACGTACTTTGCGTACTCTTGCGGCACAGGGAATTTTAAAGGTGCTGAACGGAATTATTGTTGGCAAGCCTCAGGCTGAACAGTATTATGAGGAATACAAGGGTGCTATTCTGAAGGTTGTTGCGCAGGAAGAAAAGCTGGTAGACCTGCCGATTATATATAATGTGAATTTCGGTCACGCTATGCCTATCGGGGTTATTCCTTATGGGGTCAAGGCGGAGATTGATTGTGATAATAAGAGGATTGTGCTTTTGGAAAGTGCGACGGAAGAATAAGAAAAGCAATATCGTTCAAACAGTTTGTTCGGGCGATATTGCCTTTTAATTTATTGCAAATCACATTCTGCTTCATCAAGCTTTGTTTTCAAGGTGTACCTAACCTTCAAAAATTATCGTTGCAAATTATCAAGAAACTCATCCGCTTCTGTTCGATTGTTAAAGATAAAAATATTCTTGTCGGAATATAGTTTAAGCAATTCCATTATCTGCGGTCGGCTTTGTGTATTGTAGTTTTTTATAAACTCAATAAACTCTGCGTCCTCTTCGTCTTCATTTTCTGTCCACGGCATATCACTCCGTGCTTTGCCGCGTCTTTCTCTGATACCGTCAAGACAAATTTCAAGCGGATAATCAAGAAATATAACCGTATCGCAAGCATGCAATCTCAGTTCTATGGTAGAGCCGTAATTGCCGTCTATTATCCACTCATTCTGCTGAATTGCATCTGACAGCCGTCTACGGAACACTGCTTTTTCAACCGTTGTTCTGTCACTGTTCCAATACATCATATCAAGATGAAAAAGAGGAATACCTGTTATTTGGTACAACGCTCGGGAAAAAGTGCTTTTCCCGCTCCCCGGACAACCGATTACCATTATTTTCTTCATAACTTTTATTACACCAAGGCCCCTACGCCGATAACAATTACACCAAGCGTTACAAGGATAATTCCCGTTGCACGGTTAAGTGTTTTGGAGCTTACCTTATTTGCGATTACTGCACCGATACGTGCAAAAATCAGTGTGAAAAGTACACATAGTATCAGCACAAGCAGGTCGGGAGTATTGCTGTCGATAACGAAATGGCTTACCGCACCTGTGAGCGCAGTAAAAGTCATAATAAACACGCTTGTACCGACTGCCGTTTTAAGCTCGTAGCCCAATACCATAGTCAAAATCATAAGCATCATCATTCCGCCACCTGCACCGACAAATCCGCAGATAAAGCCGATAAGCATACCGAAAATAATGGACTGCACAAGCCTTTTCTTCGGCGAAACTGCGTTCATCGCTTCCTTTGTAGTATTAACAGGCTTCACAATGAATTTGATGCCCATAAGAGTTGTCATAAATACAGATGTGCCGCCCATTGCATCGTTTGGTACGAAGCTTGCGACAAAGCTTCCTACAAAGGTAAAAAGCAGAACGGCAAGCATCATTACAATGCCGTTTTTGATATCAATATTCTTGTTTTTGTGGTATGTATAGGCGCTTACTCCGCTTGCGAGGACGTCACTTGCGAGGGCAATTCCGATTGCGCTGTATGCAGGCATATTGAGAAAGGTTACCAGCATAGGGGTAATTACAACAGCCGCACTCATTCCTGCAAAGCCTGTACCCAAACCTGCGCCGCAGCCTGCCAGCAGGCATACTATAATTGTAATAAACAGTTCCATAATATACTTCTTTCTAAAAAATTTAATTGTAAATACAATCTATATTTAAATAATTATATCATATTTTCACTGAAAACACAACACAGTTAGTAATGTGATATTGACAAACCTTATTTGGTATGGTATCATTATATTAAGATGAATACAAGTTAAGGAGGCATTTATGGACATATACGAAGCTGTGAACAAGATGAAAAATGAGCAGAAGAACATATTTGACCTTAATCTTCGTGTGACATTTTATGCCCGTGTTTCCACCACCAAGGAGGAACAGGAAAACTCCATTGAAAATCAGATTATGTTTTTTACGGATTTTATAAAAAGTAACAAGAACTGGACTTATGTTGAGGGATATGTTGACCGTGTACGCGGTGAAAACGCTGCTAACCGTATCAATTTTATGCGTATGATTGATGATGGCAAGGCGGGGGTTTTTGACCTTGTGCTGACTAAGGAAGTAAGCCGTTTTGCGCGTAACACCATTGACAGCCTTACTTACACCCGTGAGCTTCTGCGTGCGGGGGTTGGCGTGTTCTTTCAGAATGACAACATC
>SVNU01000166.1 GCA_015066715.1 Ruminococcus sp.
GATTTCGGCAGAGTCCAAAATCAGAGATACCGATATGGCGGTCTATATGATGGAGTTCACGAAAAATCAGATACTCAATAACGCTGCACAGGCAATGCTCGCACAGGCAAACTCCCTCCCCCAGAGAGTGCTGAGCCTGGTACAGTAAAATACAAGAGGGTAATTTGAAAATCCCCACTATACATTCCTTGAAACGGGGAAGTATAGTGGGGTTTTCTTTTTGTAACAGAAAGGGTTGTGATAAAAGTGAAATGAAGATTATGTGCATTACCGTAGCTTGAAAGACAAGTTGCGGTTTTATATTTTTTATAATAATTTACGGCACAATGCCAGATAGGAGAATTTTTATGAAAAGATACTATTACTTTAAAAAAATCGAGTAGAGGTTAAGGGTGAACTTGCAAAAGCAATCAATAGAATGAACGTAAATGCGTATCGCAGGAGAAAGCGTGATGAAGCTCACACAGTTTTCTTTGAAAGCGATGAGATGATGAGCGTGTATGCTAATGTTTCTGTCCCCAGCTATGAAACAGAATACGAAAACAAGGAAATGAGAGAAGCTATCAGGAACATAATAAGAACAAAGTTGTCTGCGAGACAGAGAGAAGCGGTTATATATGTCTATTATGAGGGTATGACACAGAAAGAAGCTTCTGAAAAAATGGGTGTAAATGAGGGGACGGTTGCAGGATATTTACATAGAGCATTGATGAAAATAAAGCATTGCCTTGAGGAATTGTATTTGTGTTGATAATTAGCATTATCAGACAAGAAATTAAGGCGAAATTTGTTGATATATACAAACTTCTGAATTAAGTGACAAGGGTATTGCCGTGAACTGTAAGTTATATAGTAGAGGGGTAAATATTACCTCTCGGCAGTACCTTGACAACTTAATCACGCAGTATCGAGAGATATAGGCTGAAAAGCATACCTGTTTGTACGACGGCAAGCAGAGGATAACTGTAGAACTGCGTGGGATAAAATAAAAGCAAAGATATAGAATACAGGAGGAATATAATTATGACAGGTACAAAAATGAAGCTTATGACGGTTAAAGAAGCAGCGGAGCTTGTTGACGGACTGACCGAATATCGTTTAAGGCAGATGTGTCTTACGGGTCAGGTTGCTTCAATCAGAGCAGGACGCAAGATATTATTAACCGAAGAAGCATTGATTAAGGCTATATATGGCGAACAGTCAAAAGAGCAGGAATAAAAAATGTGCAGTTTAGCGCTTTAAAGTGTTGACAAGTGCGGATAAGTATGGTATAATGAGTTCGGACAAAAAAACTGCCCCTCATCTGCGAAATGAGAGGCAGTAGATGAAATGTAATCATATTTCCGAAAGAAAAGTGATACATAACACCGAACAAGTTAATTGTAGCATTTTTCTTTCGGTACGTCAAGTATTTTGAAAGGAAAGTGGTAAAATGGCACAGATTTCAAAACGTGGTGACAGCTACACCATACGCTGTTATTGTGGAATTGATATGGACGGTAAGAAAATAGTCAAAAATATGACTTGGAAACCCGAAATAGGAATGACTCCAAAACAGATTGAAAAAGAGGTTAATAAACAGGCTGTATTATTTGAGGAAATGTGTTCAAAAGGAATAATCCTTGACTTGAATATGACGTTTGGAAAATATGTAAATGATATTTGGCTGCCCCGTATGCAGAATAGCATAAAACCTACAACATTCAAGCGTTATACGGGTATGATGAAAAGAATACTTCCTGCGTTTGGACATATGAAAATTAGTCAGATTCAGCCGTTTCATTTATACACCTTTTATGACAATCTCCGTGAAGAAAAACGTGAGGATACAAAGTGTATTCCGAATGATGAAGCAAAACGTTTGAGCAAAAGTCAGACTACTGCGGAGCTGTCAAAGAAGATAGGAGTATCAAAGTCAACAATAGATTGCGTAAGAGCAGGAAAGACTGTATCTATTGAAACAGCGAAAAAGTATGCTGAATTTTTTGAAACTGATGTTACAAGTCTGTTTGAACTGATTGAAGATACACTCTCAAGCCGTACAATTCTACATCATCATAGAGTGCTTTCTACAATATTGCAGGAAGCGGTATTTGATGAAATCATTGCCAATAACCCTTGTAAACGAACAAGAGCACCAAGAGTTGAGCGTAAAGAAGCAAATTACCTCGATGATGTTCAAGCAGAGCAGCTTCTTGAATGTGTTATTGAAAAGGCAGAGCATCCGTTTGATGTAATTATTCCACTCATATTGCATACGGGTATGCGAAGGGGAGAAGTCTGCGGACTGAATTGGGAGGACATAGATTTTGAGAACTGCACAATAAATATATGCCGTTCTTTATTATATCTTGCCGACAAAGGCGTTTTTGAGAATGATACCAAAACATATTCTTCAAGACGAGTAATTAAGGTTGGCGAAGATGTAATTGATATGCTTGCTGATTTCAGACGATGGCAGAACGGAAAAGCGAATGAGCTTGGCGAACAGTGGATAGACAGCGGTAAGATATTTACAGCTTGGAATGGTAAGCCAATCAATCCGGGAACATTATCAGCTTGGTTTTATGAATTTGTCAGAGCAAATGACCTTCCGCATATTTCAATTCACGGACTCCGACATACTTGTGCTTCAATAATGATTTCAAGCGGTGTACCGATAACAACAACCGCCAAAAGATTAGGACATAGCACGTCTGCAACAACGAGTAAAATCTATGCTCACGCATTTGCTTCAGCAGACGCAGCAACAGCACAGGTTATTCAGTCCATATTGCCGATAAGGAAAAAGTCAGAGTTAAGGGTAAAACAGGCATAAATCGAGTGATTATGTATGATGTTCCAATCGTCATACATAATCATTTTTTATTTCAGTAAACCCTATGATATTGACTAACAAGTTTGAATATGCTAAAATTTATATAGGAGATGATGATAACGTGAACATCGAAAAAATCAAGGAGAAAATACAGCAGATGTGTTTAATGCACGATAGCTTTATGTCAGCAGTGCTTCAGCATAAAGAGTGTTGTGAAATTGTTATAAACACGATTCTCGGACGTGATGATATAACCGTTATAGAAAGCCGTTCACAGTATACCGTTACAAATCTTCACGGCAGGTCTGTAAGGCTTGATGTGTTCGCAAAGGACAGCAAGGATAAGCTTTACAACATTGAAATACAGAGAGATAATGTGGGTGCTGTTCCGCAGAGAGCAAGATATTACAGCAGCTTAATTGACGCCAACATTTTAAATGCAGGCGAGGATTTCGACAAGCTCCCCGAAACCTATGTTATTTTCATAACCGAAAAAGATATGTATAACAAAGGCTTGCCGTTATATACTATCGACAGAGTTATAAAGGAAACAAACGAAAACTTTAATGACGGCTCACATATAATATATGTAAATTCCGAAATTCAGGACGGAACAAAGCTGGGAAAGCTTATGGCTGATTTCCACTGTACAGACCCCGATGATATGCACAGCAAAATTCTTGCTGAAAGAGTCGATTATCTGAAAAACAATAAGGAGGGCAATACTATTATGTGTAAAATTGTAGAAGAACTTGTTGATGAAAGAATGATTGAGATGGCACTTGAAATGATAGCAGAAGGTGTATTAACAGCTGAGCAAATTTCAAAGTATACAAAACTCCCTCTTGATGAGGTAAAGAAACTTATTGCAGAGCATACAGCATAAAAATATTTGTGTGAATTTTGTGTGCCATTCACACAAAAAATGACTTAAATTCACTTCGATTTACTAAACGAGAAATTCGTGAAACCACGATTTGATGGGATTTGTTAAGGTTTAGTGTTATTCATTTTTAATTTCTAAATCGCCTCCAAAACCGCGTGTCGTGAGTTCGAATCTTACTGCCCCTGCCACATTAAAGCCCGCAAACTACGGTAATACCGAGGTTTGCGGGCTTTTTGTCGAATAATGATATTATGTGTGTTTTACTATT
>SVNU01000167.1 GCA_015066715.1 Ruminococcus sp.
TTAAGGAAGGCGCTTCCAAGGCTGACGCTGATGACCTCAAGGCTAAGCTCGAAGCTGCTGGCGCTACAATCGAACTCAAGTAAGTTTGATTTACATTACAAAATTAAAGGGTATCGGATTTTTTCCGATACCCTTATTTTTGTGTATCCTTTTAATTTGCATCACGCTTGAAGATTACAGAGAAATATGGTATAATTATTCCAATTAATACTCTGGGAGGAAACCATTTTGGACAAGACAAAAAACCGCATATTTTACTGGGATAACATAAAAGGCTTTCTTATGCTTCTGACTGTTTTTGCCCATATGCTGCTCCCGTTTCAGGATAACGAAGCAATCAACAGCATTTTTGATTACATATATATGTTCCATATGCCTGCATTTGTTTTTTTGTCGGGATTTTTCGGCAAGAGTGATAAAAGTCATGGCTTTGAGGCAATTATAAAACTGGTTTTTCTGTATTTTATTTTTAACAGTGCAATGTGGCTCATTTATGGCGACAAATCAATTCTTGAACCTATGTATTCTTACTGGTATCTTATTGCTCTCGTTGTATGGAGGCTTACTGCTCATCATCTTGCAAAATTCAGCGATATAACTCTTATTCTCGGAGCAGTTGCTATTATTATCGGCTTTTTTCCTTCTGTTGACAACAGCTTTGCTGCTTCAAGAATAATTTCTTTTTATCCTTTCTACATGTCAGGATACCTTCTTCCGAAGGAAAAAGGAAATAAGCTTGCCGAAGAAACATATTCACGCCGTATTCCAAAAGGAATTATGTGGCTTGCGCTTGCATCTGCTGCGGCATTTGTTTTCAGGACAATTTTCAGATTTACTGACGATTCCCTGCTTATGTTCGGATACACGGAAACATTTGAGGCCTTTGGCAGACTTGCAATTATCGTAACAGCTGTCCTCGCTTTGATGGCAATGCGTTACATTGCTCCGTCAAAAGAAATCCCGCTTCTGTCAATGATGGGCAGGAACTCATTATGGATATTTCTTATTCATCGTCCGATTACTCTTGTTGTGAGCAGTCTTATTGAAAACAGCAATTATCCTGTTATTATAAGTGCTTCTGCAGCTGCAACAATTGTTATATGCATTGCTTTCGGCAACAATTATATTGCCGCACCGTTAAACAGATTTGCACAACAAGGTGCAGAAATATTTACACTGCACAAAAAGGGAATCAATGCGGCAAAGCTGGCGGCTGTTGCGGTTGCTTCGGCTTTTGTTATTCATGCAGTAGCAGGTGTATATTCAGACACGGATAATACGGTTGAAGAACTCACCCCTGCAGTTCAGACAAATGATGTACTTTACAGAACAATGAGTGCACACCAGCATACTGCTTTCGATAATGCCTTCAGACTTACTTTTGCAGGCGACCTTATTCTTCTTGAGGATCAGGTAAAAAGAGCTTATAATGGAAGCGGATATGATTTTTCCGATGTTTTTGAATACACTGAGGGATATATTTCCTCTGCTGACCTTGCAATCGGCGTATTTGAAGGTCCTATGGCGGGCGAAGCGGCAGGATATTCCACAAGCAATTATGATGACGGAAAGCAGCTTGCACTCAATTTCCCCGATGAATTCGGCGAAGCGGTAAAAGCGGCAGGCTTTGACCTTGTTACAACTGCAAATAATCATCTGCTGGATAAGGGCATTCAGGGTGCAGTAAGGACACTTGACAAGCTTGACGAAATCGGACTTGATCATATTGGTTCGTACCGAACTGCCGCTGAAAAGGAAAATACTCACATAAAGCTGCTGGAATGTCAGGGAATAAAATTCGCTGTACTTGCCTACACATACGGAAGCAATAACTACACTTCCGATGAGCTTACAAGTCCTGCACTTGCACACCTTACATCTGTAATCTCGGGAACATCCGGAGAACAGTTCGAAATTCTTAAGGAACAGGTCAGAAAGGATTTTGATGAAGCAAAGAGTCTTGATCCTGATCTGATAGTTGTGCTCCCTCATATAGGTACACAATTTTCCAACTCTATTGACGCTGAACAGGAAACATGGTTCGGAATTTTCAAGGAATTCGGTGCAGATATAATTCTTGGCGACCATCCTCATGCTGTTGAACCTGTCTACATATCCGATTACAACGGCAGAAACATTTTTGAGGCATACTGCCCAGGAAACTTTGCAAACATTTACCGTGAAAACCAAGGCGATACAAGCATACTTGCTGAGGTATACATTGACAGAAATACAAAGCAGATTATCGGCGGAGGAATTGTTCCGCTTTATACTCAGGCAAGTGCTGACGGAAATTTCCGTGCGCTCCCGATATATGAAATTCAGTACAATGATGACCTGAGAAAAGAACTCAGCACGGATGATATAGCCCGTGCTGACAACTCAAACAAAATTATTACAGAGGTTCTGTTCGGAAGCAGAATGGATATAAATTCTGTAACAGAACGATACTACTTTGACGGGAACGGATTTATGCGCAGTATCACCAATGGACTCGAAATCACAGATGAAATCAAACGCAGTTGTTTATTCAAGGCAATGAGCAATGCTGACTCCATATGCTTCATCGGTGACAGCGTTACCGAGGGCACTAAAAACGGCGGCTGTCCATGGTATGAGCCTATGCTGGAGCATCTCGACGGAAAACAAATTACCAATCATTCAAAGGGGGGCTGTACGGTTTCATACATCATTGACACAATCGGAGAAATCCCATCCTCTGACCTGTATGTAATAGCAATCGGTACGAATGATGTACGATACCGTGATGAGGAAGTCTGTGCAATGACAGCTGAAGCATTTTCCGAAAGAATTAATGAATTAAGAACTAAGCTTCTTGAGAAAAACAGTTCCGCTGAATTTGCTTTCATTGCGCCGTGGTATTCAACCGACGGTGATTCGGTATCGGTTCTGCCATTTGATGCAAAGCTTAGTCTTAATGAGGAATACACTGCCTCTCTTGAAAAATTCTGCAATGAAAATAATATTATTTTTATTAACGCCAATCCGTACATTGCAGAAAAATTAAGCCACTCACCTGCTGACAAATATTTGCTTGACCATATTCACCCAAACTCAGGAACGGGTGTAATAATGTATTCTGAGGCGGTATTAATGTCTGGTGAATAATTACTGTTTTTTCTATAAAAAATTTTTCCAGAAAGTTTGTAACAAAACGGGAACTGTGTTGTCTAATAAATGAAAGGAGGTAAATATGAATAATATTGAAGAGCTCTACAATACATATTTTCACGATGTTTACCTTTACATAAAATCAGTTTCCCGTGACGATGAGATTGCACAGGAAATCACGCAGGACACTTTTTTCAAGGCAATGAAATCCCTTGACAGCTTCAAAGGGGAATGCAGCGTTAAAAGCTGGCTTTGTCAGATTGCAAAAAATCTGTTTTACAACCAATGCAAAAAGCAAAACCGCTTCACTGACGGGGAAATCCCCGCTGACATTCCTGACACGCAGATTTGCTTTGAAGAAAAAATTTCCGACACTTCACAGGCGCTTGAAATTCACCGCATTCTGCACACAATGGAAGAACCTTACAAGGAGGTATTTTCCCTGCGCATTTTCAGTGAACTTTCATTTAAACAGATTGCTGATATTTTCGGAAAGACTGAAAGCTGGGCAAGAGTAACGTTTCATCGTGCAAAAGTAAAAATTATTGACGAACTGGAGGAAAAATATGAGTAAAACAAATTGTGACCTTATAAATGACCTGCTTCCGCTTTACGCTGACAATATATGCAGCGAGGAAAGCAAGGCGGCTGTTGCGAAACATATTGCTGATTGTGATAAATGCCGTACACAGCTTGAAAAAATGGGGCGTCCCATAAGCGTAAATCCTGCGGAAGATATTGCTGTTATGAAGCGTATCA
>SVNU01000168.1 GCA_015066715.1 Ruminococcus sp.
ACAAGTGCCATTGCAGGTACTAAAATTTTCTTTATTTTCATAATATTTATTCCTCCGATACTTTAATTAAATGATTCGTTAATATTATACAGCAAATACAGTCAAGCTGTCAACAAAAAATCCCTGTTCTTTTAACAAAAACAGGGATTAAACATTTTTCAGTGATTTATATGTTCGTTAAACACACTTTCACAAATCTGTGTATATTGTTCCTTTAAGTCATTGTAATTATGGGTAAGCTTTTTAAAATCTTTTTTTAAGGTTCTGAATGCGTGTTTTATTCTTTTTATGTTAGCATCTGCATTATCATTTCTGTCAATAAGACTTTCCAAATCATGCTCACAGTTTATCTCAATGTCAGCGGTTATTTTTGAATTCATATTATCGGCTCTGACTTCACCTTTATCCGTAAAAAACATTACTTCAAATGTTCCCTCGGCACCACTGTTGTTTATCAGAATGTTTGCATCCTCCTGGCTTACGTCCTCACCGTTTAATTTTAACTTAATCATTTTAATCCTCCTGTTTTTCCCTATACCTTCTTATGCGGTATTGAAGAGTTGAAACAGGAATTTTTGTTTTTATATGTAATTCGTTCCAACTCATTGCAGATTTTAATTCATTCAGTTCCTTATCCGTATAAATGTGTTCCGTAACTTTCAACTTGTCAAGCTTCTGTATCTGAATTTCAACATCCTTTATCATTTTCTGAATATCATTGAAATTTTTCTCCGTATCCATACTTACATTGGCTATATAATTTATCAGTGCTTTAATCATTTTATGGTTTTCTTTGATTAATTTTAAAATAAAATCAATCTTTTCATCACTCATAATTCCCATTTCACCCCTCTCAACCTTAATATTATTGAATTTAATAGAACTTAATAAAAAACACCCTCAAATTCAAGTGAAATACCCCTTTTAAACCACTTTTTTCAATTACCCCATAAACTTACCCTATTAAATTACCCACCCCTTAAAACCCCGTTTTTTAACCTCTTTTCAACTTCAATTATTTCACTTCAACCAAATTCGCTTCACAATAATCTATCAAATCCTGGGTTGGTCTGGTGTAATAGATGTTGAACAAACTTACATCAAAGGCACTGAAACTATAAACATGACCCGTTTTTCTATTCAGCTTCAATATCAGCTGTCCGTGTTTTGTATTCTCGGATGGGAAACACCATTCAAGGTTCTCGGGATGTAAGTTCATGGGTACCCCAAGCTTACAAGCGGTATAAATCGAACCGGAACCATCCATTACATTGGCACACCATCCCTTATAACTTGACGGCATAGTGTCATTTACAATATCAACACATATTGCAACAAATCTTTCAAGCAATATTTTTCTGCCCTCAATATTCAGACATATATGTCCTTTTTCAATACATCTGTTTTTGTCAGTACCACCACTGCTTGCAAGCTTTCCGCTTCTATCAAACTTCTTGTAATCACCATTGTAATAAACTTTAATCTTTTTGCCGTCTTGAAATTCAGCAGTTACACACTTCGTTCCAACTGTTGCATTTTTAATATTTGCTATCAGCCTGTCCATATTATTTGCACTGTATCTGTTTATCTGACAGAAATTTTTATGAGTTACCAATGCCAAATTTATTGCCATAGTACTGACCAAGTGTCTTGCATTAACCATATCATTTTTTTCCTTTCCAATCTATTCCGTATTTCTTCAGAATGTTATATACGGTTGCTCTTGTTACATTAAGCCTTTTCGCCGCTTCTGTAACTGTAATTCTTTTGTTTACTACCGCCGCAAGAATCATTTTAAGCTGTTCTTCATTGTACTGGTTCGGCTTGCGACCTGTATATTTGCCTTTTTCCTTTGCTATCGCAATACCCTCACGCTGTCTTTCAAGTAAGTTACTGCGTTCAAACTCGTTTATAAGGGCAATTAAACCAAGCATTAATTTGCCTGTCGGCGAACTTGTATCAAAGTTTTCCTTTAAACTTACAAGCTTTACTTTCTTATCAGCAAGTATCTTAATAAGCCTTAACAAATCAGCCGCACTTCTGCTCAATCTGCTCCAGTCTGTAACAAAAATTGTATCGCCCTCACGAACAAACCCAAGCATTTCTCTGAGCTTCGGGCGGTCTGTATCCTTGCCGGAAATCTTTTCACAGAACCACTTATCAATCTTGTACGGCTCCAAAGCTTTTCTTTGCCTGTCAAGATTTTGTTCAATGGTTGAAACTCTGCCATATGCTACGTTCATCGTTTTCCCTCCTTTCCATGCTTTTCTTCCGTTCGTACCTGTCAGCTTTAAGGCACCAAACACCAACACCTCCATCCGCTTAAATAGGGTATACCCATCCTCTACAATACTGACCTGTAAATTTTGAGCCGCCTTTTTTACATAATTTACATCTTATTTTATATATAAAATATAAATTACTATCTCTTACTTTTTATGCACTTTTTGCGGCTCATTTTTGGTTTAACTATGTCTTGAAGGCATAAAAAAGAGCACTGCGAAAAGCAGTGCTTGTATCTACATTCAACTTGTGATATTATATGATATATATTCCTTATGTTTTGTATAAATAATTTGATACCTATTTTCATGGGAACCGAAGTTCCTGAAATTCCTTCGTCTGCGAAGATACCGGCAAGCGTCCATTCTTTCTTACGATTAATAAGGTCTGTATAATATGAGATTTGTACCTGATATGAATTCTGCTGTTCTTCCTGTTCGGTACTGACACGGCAGTACGCTGCGACTTTTAATTGATGGTACTTATCCCTGTTTTCATCCGTCTGAACTTTGGCAGGAATTATCGTCACATTTGGTGCTGTTGTCATTTTTCTCAGTCCTTTCCGTTACATTTTTTATGGTCACACCATTTATGAATTCAATTTCTATAGTATAAAAATGACTTACCTCAATCCTTGAAACACAGGATTTCAGCAAGTCAATATCTATCATATTCAGTTGTTGCTTGTCAGCAAGAATGTTTGTCAAACATTCAGTTTTAAGGGGTTTGTCGTTGTATGTACAGCAGTCGTATTTCATCTGTGCAAGGTGCAGGATTTCATCCTTTGCCTTATCAAAATCCACATCTGACAATTCAGTCATTCTGCTGATTTCATTCTGCTGTCGGGTTACTTCAAGGCTCGGAGTGTAACTGCTTATTTCCATATCCGGTTCAAGCATTTCGGGATTTGCAATCACGGTATTGAGTACATTTAAAATCACACCTCTGAGCATATTATCAGTAATTCTGTACTCAAATTTTGAGCAGTCGGGATTTTTGCAGTTCCACTTCTCAGGTCGTGTGTTACCGCCGATTCTCGACAGCCTGTGACCACACTCGGAGCAGTGGGTAAGGGTTCGGATTGCCTGTAATTCTTCCGAAATTTCGACAACTGCACTTGCACGAACTTTCTTTTTGGCATTGGCTCTGAAAAATATTTCATCTTCAATAATTTTCGGATAATTTTCTTCACCAATATATTTTTCATTTTCAAGAATTCTCTTGACCATATTTTTGTTCCATATGTTGTTTGTGCCATTGTACGAAATATCGTTGCTTTTCATATATACTGCAATGGTCAGGAGAGAACTGCCGTCAAGGTACAGTTTGAAAATTTCCTGTACAGCCTTGCTTTCAACAGGCTCAATTTCAATCTCACCGTTTTTCATCATGTATCCGAATGGGATTGTTCTGTTTTTCTTCATGTTCATCACCTCAACATAATATTATCATAAATTTGCATTTTTATCTATACTCAATGGCAACAAAAAAGCACCTTGTATTTTTTACAAGGTGCATCATTTTAAATATTCAGTTTACAAAGCCCAATACCAAATTTATCTGTTCGTCAG